>NZ_JBQSWS010000001.1:0-241188 GCF_052377355.1 Corynebacterium sp. AOP40-4SA-5 | reverse complement strand
GTGCGTCAGGGTTCGGTGAGGTAGTTGGTGAGCAGCTCGTTGGCCATGAAGTCGACGTCGTAGGCGTGCTCCGGGGAGAAGAGGGGTCCCCAGGCCGTGGCGTCGTAGCTTTTCACCAGGTCCCGCCCCATGCCGACGACATGAAACTCGATCACCGAATCGTCCACGATACGCACCGAGGCGAGATGGAGATCGTCGCCGAGGGACTCTGTCGTGGCATGCCAGTTCTCCAGGACCTTCCCGGCCAGCCGGTAGAGGTAGTCGGCTCCGTACCCGACGTCGACCATGTGAATCCCACTCCCTTTCATCTGTTTACACCTGGGACGAAAAAAGACCCCCGGCTTCCGATCAGTGATCGGAGGCCGGGGGCCTATCTAGTAGCGGGGGCAGGATTCGAACCTACGACCTCTGGGTTATGAGCCCAGCGAGCTACCGAGCTGCTCCACCCCGCGACGGGTTACTGTCCCGGAGAAGTTGTTCTCCGTGTCAGCGACTCCCATAGCGTAACGCACTGCCGGACGAATGTGAAATCGCAACCACACTCCGGACAAAAGAGCAGCGCACCGGGGGTTTCCCGGTGCGCTTCCCGTCTCTGGTGTCTCAGCCTGGCTGACCCGAGGAACTACTGGGCGTCAGCGACTGCGGCGTCCAGCTCGTCCAGGGCCCGGCCGAACTCCTCGAAGGTGCCGTTCTCGCGGGCGTCGTTGACCTTGTCCATGGCCTCACGGATCGCCGAGAGCTCGGACTCCGACGGCTCGTTGCCGCTGGCGGAACCGCTGTCCGGGGTCTCCGCCGCCGAGGACGACGGCGAGGAACTCGTGGACGAGGTGCTGTCCGAGTCGGAGTCGGCGTCCGAATCGTCCCCACCGGCGGCCGCGGCGTTCTCGTCGGCGGCGTCACCGCCGGACTCGGCGATCTCGGTGACCGCGTCCGGATCGATGCCGACCTGCTCGAGGGCCTCGGCGACCGTCGGGGCGTAACCGACGGAACCGTTGTAGCTCACCAGCACGCGCAGCAGCTTCGGGAAGGCGGACTCCTGGTCGGCACGCTGCGAGTACACCGGCTCGACGTAGAGGATCTGCCCGTCACCGACCGGCAGCGTCAGCAGGTTGCCGTTGGTCAGGGTGTTCGTGCCCTCCAGCAGGGTGCGCTCGCGGGCGATCTCGTCGGACGACATCATCGTGTCCTGCGCCTGCTTCGGACCCTGTGTCTGGGTGTTCGTCGGCAGCTGGCGGACGTAGATGCGACCGTAGGTCTCCGGGTCGGAGCTGACGGTCATGTGCGCGGCGAGGAACTCACGGCGCAGACCACGGAACGGCGTGATCAGCTGGAAGCTGGGCCGGTTCGTCTCGGGGTCGGTCGCCACCACGTGGTACGGCGGCTGGTTGAGCTCCTGGCCGCCCTCGGGCGCCGTCGGGTCACCGGGAACGGACCAGAAGGCGTCGTTGGTGAAGAAGGTTCCCGGGTCGTCCACGTGGTACTTCGCGATCAGTTCACGCTGGACCTTGAACAGGTCCTCCGGGTAACGCAGGTGCTCCATCAGCTCGTCGCTGATCTCGTCCTTGTCCTTCACGACGTCCGGGAAGACACCCTCCCACGCCTTGAGGACCGGGTCCTCCTCGTCGAACTCGTAGAGGTCCACGGAACCGTCGTAGCCGTCGACGACTGCCTTGACGGAGTTACGGATGTAACTGACCTCGTTGGTGACCGCGCGCTGCTGCGAGGCGGGGTCCTCGGTCAGCGTGTCCTCCGTGGCGGAGTCCAGCTCGGTGCGCTGAGAGTAGGGCAGGTTCTCCAGCGTGGTGTAACCGTCCACGATCCACTTGATCCGACCGTCGATGACCACCGGGTAGGTCTTGGAGTCGGTGGTCAGCCACGGGGCGACCTTGTGCACGCGCTCGCGCGGGTCACGGTCGTAGAGGATCTTCGAGTCGTCGCCGATGACGTCCGACAGGAGGATATTCATCTCCTGGAACTTCGCGGCGTACATCGCACGGGAGAAGATGTTGGACACGCCCACTCCGCCGTCACCGGTGTAGGTGTACTCGGTGTTGTCGGTGTCGTACTCGCGCGGGGTGCCGGAGCCGTCGTCGCCGACGATGGCGTAGTCAGCGTTCGCCTGATTCGTGCCGGCAATGACCGGACCGTAGTAGATGCGCGGCTGCTCCATATTGAGTTCGAGCTCGCCACCCTGGCTGTCTGCCTCCAGGTTCTGCAGGTCAGAGACCGTGTAGATCGGGTAACCACCACGTGCGGACGCGGCGTCCTGCGCGACCTCGTCGACGGTGTTCGCCGGCGCGGCGATGAAGCCGTTGCCGTGGGTGTAGACGGTGTGCTGGTTGATCCAGTCCGTCTGGTTGCCGGACAGGGCGTTCGGGTCGATCTCGCGGGCGGCGACGACGAAGTCGCGCATGTCTCCGTCCACCTCGTAGCGGTCGACGGAGAGCTCGTCGGGGAAGCCGTAGAAGTTACGCAGCTGCTGCTGCTGGGTGAACGTCGGGGAGAGCACGTCCGGGTCCAGCAGGCGGATGTTGGACAGCGTGGCGTCGTCGTCGGCAATGGAGCGGCGCTCGCTGGCGTCGCCGGAGGTCTGGCCACCCCAGTTGCGCTCGTAGGTCACCTGGCCGTCCGGATTCTCGTAGCCTTCGCGGGCGCTGTCGGTGGCGGTCTCGATGCCGTACGCCTGACGCGTCGACTCGATGTTGCGGGCGATGTACTCCCGCTCCTTCTCGGCACGGTTCGGGTTCACGGAGAACTGCTCCATGACCGCCGGCCAACCCACGCCGATCGCCAGGTTGGCGACGACCATCAGGGCCACGGCCAGCGCCGGGATGCGCAGGTCCTTCAGCACGATCGAGCTGAAGAACATCGCGGCGACGAACAGGGACACGACCAGCAGCAGGATCTTCGCCGGCAGGATCGCGTTGATGTCCGTGTAGGAACCACCGGTGAAGGTGTCGTGCTGGTTGTTCAGCAGGGCGTAGCGCTGGAACCAGTAGTCCACTGCCTTGAGCAGCATCCAGATGCCGGCGATGATCGCCAGCTGGCGGCGGGCCGGAGCACCGATGCGCGCCTTCTCCCCCACCCGCGGGTTGCCGGTGCTGATGGTGCCGAGGAGATAGTGCGCCAGCAGGTTCACCAGGAACGCCACGATGACGAGCACCGAGAGCGTGCCGAGCACGAAGGTCAGCAGCGGCAGGGTGAACGCGTAGAAGCCGAGGTCCATCTGGAACTGCGGGTCCTGGACACCGAAGTCACCTCCGGAGAGGAACAGTCGCACGGTTCGCCAGTTGCCCTGGGCGATCATGCCGGTCACCACGCCCGCGATCAGCGGGACGATGATGAGGAACGGCCGGATCGCCCGGCGGATCTCGGCCCGGTTGATCGTCAGCGGGGAGTCGTCACCGCCGAGGCCGATCTGGGACACGTCGGGGAAGTCGGATTCCTTCGGCGCCGCCCGGAAGGCGGCGAAGCACGCACCCCAGACGATGGCGGCGGCCACGAGCCCGAACACGATGAACAAGATCACCCGGGTGACGAGGACGCTGAGGAATATGGCCTGGAAGTCGATCGACCGGAACCACTGCAATTCGGTGTAGTTCGAGACGAGGACCGGGACTAGGAAAAAGAGCAGAGCGATCACCACGGCGACCACGCCGAGGATCTTGGATCTGCGTCCTGGTTTTGGAATCTCCGGGATGCTCAAGGGTTCAGTTCTCTCCTGCTGTCGGTCATGAGAGTCGGACCGACCCCCTGGGTCCGGCGGTTGACGTACCGGCGGCTCGGGCTGTCGGATTCCGACGACAAAACTGTCTGGGTCTAGACTACTGTCCGCACCCGTCCGACGTCACCGTGAGGTCCACCTAGATGAACGCCAGTAACCACACGAGCGACATCCGTCCGCTCAACGCCGCCCTCCGCGAGGCCGTCGACTTCGTCCACGCCGAGGGCTGGGACCGTCCGGCGACGCTGTTCGCCCTGGTCCCCACCGAACTCGTCCAGGACGTCATCGCCGCCGGCGACGACTCCGGGGAGGACGGCGCAGACGGCACCGGCGCCGCCACGTCCCCCCTCTCCCTGATCGTGCAGGACGACCTGCCGGACCACATCCAGCCCGGCTCCGACGAGCTCGGCGAGTACGTGGCGACGGTGCGGTGGCCCGAGGTCGTGGTCGGTGCCGTGCTGGCCCAGGAGATCATGTTCCGCAACTCCGCGGACCCGGAGGCCGTCCCGCGTCAGGCGCGGATCTTCACCGGCGTCGTCGACGGCGGCCCGGACCGCACGCTGCTGCAGCTGCGCCCGGACGAGACCGACCTCGCCGACGACCCCTTCGCCGAGGACAAGGTCGAGCTGCTCGGCGGCATGGACGGCGCCGAGATCGCCCCCGGCGTGACCGCGATGCTGCGGTTCACCTTCGAGGACTGATCTGCATCATTCGCAGGTGGGGGCGTCCCCACCGTTGTTGTAGGCCTCCAGGGCGTCCACCGCCCCGTCGAGGGAGTCGACCGACAGCAGGTCGATGTCCCCGTCGTAGGAGCGCCCCGCCGCCTCACTGCAGTTGTCGGACGGCACGAGGAAGACCTCGGCCCCGGCGTGCTGGGCGGCGGCGATCTTGTGCGTGATGCCGCCGATCGGCCCCACCGTGCCGTCGGCGGAGATCGTGCCGGTGCCGGCGACGAACTTCCCGCCGCTGATCTCGCCGGGCGAGAGCTTGTCGACGACGGCGAGGGAGAACATCAGGCCCGCGCTCGGCCCGCCGATGTCCTTCAGGTTGTAGCGGACCTTCAGATCCCCCGCGGGCTGGGCGACCATGGTGACCCCCAGGTACGCCCGGTCGGACTCGCCGGCGTCCTCCGCCGCGGACGCCGAGGCGTCCGACGACAACTCCTCGGGAACCTCCCCGAGGGTGACGGACTCGGTGACCTCCGACTGCCCGCGCTGCACGGTCAGCTCGACCTCGTCGCCGGGTGCGTGCTCGGCGACGGCCGCGGCGACGTCCGCCGGCAGCGTGACCTCGGTGTCGCCGACGGCGGTGATCACGTCGTTCTCCCGCAGCGCGCCGGCGGCGGGCGCGTCGTCGGCGATCTCGTAGACGGTGGTCTCCAGCGGACGGTCCAGGTAGCCCATCGCCGCGACCGTCGCATTGGACTCGGAGGCGGCGAAGGCGGCGGCGTTGCGGCGCGCGACCTCCTCCGGCGTGGAGTCCGAGGGGATGACCTGCTCGACCGGCACGATGGTGTCGTCGCTGGCCAGCCAGCGCTTCATCGTCTCGGCGAGGCTGAGCTTCGTGCGCACCGCCACGGTCGTCATGTTGAGCTGCCCGTCGGAGTCCGCCAGGTCCTCGTCCACCTCGGCGTCCGTGCCGGTGATGTCGACGACAGGGGTGCCGTTGACGTCCCCCAGCGTGTCGTAGGTCGGCCCCTCACCCTCGGCGGCGAAGGGGACCGTGAGGTTGACGTCGGTGCCGGGGATCGTCGGCACGGCGAGCAGCGCCACCAGGGCGACGACGGGGACCAGCCCGACGACGACCGTGCGCACGCGCCGCCGACCGGCGGTGGTGCCGGACGTGCCGGACGTCTTGCCGTCGGTACGGGCGCTGGAGTCGTTGTAAGGGGGGATACTGGAACTCACCCACGACACATTACAGGCCCGGACGGACATGGACGGTGTTCGCTGTCAGCGCACGCGGGGCGGTGCGTCCCGCCGCAGGGCGCGGGTACTCTCGTGGCATGAGCAATTTCGGATTCGGATTCAACGGCCCTGACGACGAGTCGGACGACGAGCGTCGGCGGCGGGAGAACGAGAACGGGGGCCCGAACAACTCCGGCAACTCGGGTAGTTCAGGCGGCGACCCGTTCGGCTTCGGTGCCAATCCCTTCGGCATGTTCTTCGGCAACCAGGGCGGCCAGGGGGGTCAGGGCGGCCAGCCGGGGCTGGGCGACATCCTCGGCCAGTTCGGTTCGATGCTGAGCGGCTTCGGCAAGGACATGAACTCGCCGGACGCGCAGGGTCCGGTCAACTACGCCCTCGCCGAGCGCATCGCCCGCCAGCAGCTCTCCGGCACGGCGGCGAAGAGCAAGCCGTCCGCGAAGGACAGCCAGGCCGTCGCCGAGTCCGTCCGTCTGGTCGAGCTGTGGCTGGACGAGTCCACCACCCTGCCCGCCGGTGCGACCGGGTCGGTCTCCTTCACCGGTTCGCAGTGGCTGGACGAGACGCTGCCGCGCTGGAAGCGGGTCATCAACCCGCTCGCCGAGAAGCTGGGCGACGCCACCATGCAGGGCATGCCCGAGGAGATCCGGGCGCAGATGGGCCCGATGGCCGGTATCTTCAACCAGGTCAACGGGATGAACTTCGGCATGCAGCTGGGCCGCGCGCTCGGCGAGCTCGCCGGCAGCGTCGCGATGTCCACCCAGTGGGGCATCCCGCTGGCCGAGGGGTCCGTCGCCGCCATCGCCACCGACCGGCTCGACGACCTGTCGAAGAAGCTCGGTGCGGAGCGTCGGGAGACGTTGATCTACCTCGCCGCCCGCGAGGCGGCGCACCTGCGTCTCTTCCAGCACGTGCCGTGGCTGGTGGAGCGGGTGATCCTCGACGTCGAGGAGTTCGCCACCGGCCTGAGCCTCGACAACTCCGCCCTGGAGGAGGCCAGCCAGGAGTTCAACCCGGAGATGCTGGGCGACCCTGAGAAGCTGCAGGAGATGATGTCGCAGCTGCAGAACTCCGACCTCTCCCCCACCATCGTGTCCTCCACCGACCACGCGCGGGTCCGTCTGGAGACCAGCCTGTCGCTCATCGAGGGGTGGGTCGACGTGGTCGTCGGCGAGGCACTGGGCGAGCGCCTGCCCGTGGCCTCGAGCATCGGCGCGGCGTGGTCGGTCTACCGCGACAACGACCAGCCCGGCATGGAGGCCCTGGTGAAGACGGTGGGCATCAGCCTGTCGGCGCCGAAGGCGTCCGAGGCCGCCGAGCTGTGGCGTCGCCTGACCGTGGCCGTGGGCACCGAGCGTCGTGACGACGTGTGGAACCACCCGGACTTCCTCCCGGTCGACAGCGACCTGGACTCCCCCGCCGGCTTCATCGACTCCATCCTGGCCTCCCAGGAGGACATCGAGGGCTTCGATCCCATCGGCGAGATCGAGAAGCTCGAGCGCGAGCTCAACGAGGGCTTCGACGGCCCCGGCGAGACCGACGACTCGGACGACTCCGGCAAGTAGGTCAGTCCACGTCCCCGGACTCGTCGGTGTTCCCCACGCCCCAGCGCCCGTAGGCCTCCAGATATCCGGCGGCCCGCTCGGCCTGGGGCGCTTTCGCCGCCCACTCGTGGAACTCGGGGCCGTGGTCCGGGATCCAGGTGTGCACCAGTTCGTGGATGATCACCGAGTCCAGGACGTAGCCGGGTACCTCCTTGAGGCGGTCGGACACCCGGATCCTGCCTGAGTCCACCGAACAGCTCGCCCACCGGCGCGACATGTTGCCCACCCAGCGCACGCTGCGGAACTCCGCCCTGCCCTCCAGGTACTTGTCGTTGAGTTCGGCGGCGCGCAGCAGCAGATCGTCGTCGGACGCCTGCCCGGCGGCGGCGCTGTTGCGGCGGCGCACCCGGTCGACGAGGTCGCTGGTGCTGCGCCGCAGGTTCGCCGCGTCCATCGACATGGGGGCCAGGACGATCACCCGGCCGCGCTCCATGCGTCCGGCGATGGTGCGTTCCCGGCGTGCCGACAGCCGGATCTCGACGTCCGGGGCGAAGTCGTCGACGACCTCGAGCTGTGCCCTGGTCGGGGTCCGTCGCCGTCCTGCCATGGTCCACCTTCCGCGGTGTCGTCGACCCGCTGCACAGTGCGGGAACGCGGGCTACACTGTGCATGTCGGGAGCTTGTGTGCTAGTCAGGGGGATTTTACATGACGTCGACCGTGCTCGGGGGTGCCAGCGTGGTGATGCTGCGTGAGGCGACCTCGTTGATCCTGCGTTCGCCCCGCCACCTCCAGTTCGGGACGGTGCCGTCGCACTCCCTCGTCCTGGCCGTGCCGGACGGGGTCTCGGCGAACCAGGTGATGCTGGTGCTGCGTGAGGCCAGGCGGCCCGTGGAGTCCGCCGACCTGGCCACGCGGCTGGGGCACTGCGGATTCAGCCCGGAGCACGCCGACGGCATCCTCGACGACCTGCGGACCGCCGAGCTGTTGCGTCCGGTTCCACCGACCGGTGCCGCCACCGTGCACGTCACCGGGACGACCGGGATGAGCGGTGCCCTGCTGCAGGAGCTGATGCGCTGCGGTGTCACGGCTGCTCCCGTCACCCCGGGCGCACCCGCGTTCGGGCGCCTGTCGGGCAGGTCACTGGTGGTGCTGGCAGGGCAGCTCTTCCCACCGCAGGACGTGACCCACCGTCTGATGGAGCAGGGTGTGCCGCACCTGCCCTGCGGAGTATTGGACGGGCAGGTGGTGATCGGACCACTGGTGCAACCCGGAACAACCCCCTGTCTGACCTGTATCGACACCCAGATGCTCGCGGAGGATCCGGAGTGGCGGCTCGTCCGCGCCCAGGCGCCCGTCGGCGAGGGCCGGACGGCGTCGTCGATGACCGGACTCGCCGCCACGGTGTTCGCCGGGATCGTGCGCGACATCCTGGGGGCACGCACGACCGGCGGTCCCGCCGCCGTGCCCGCCGTCCGGCGTTTCCTCGACCCGGTGAGCTTGGACGTCACCGAGATGCGTCCGGTGCAGGTGCCGGGGTGCCCGTCCTGTCAGGCCGCGCTCAGCGGAAGTTCCGGATGATCCCGAGGACGTCCTCGCCGAACTGTTCGACCTTCATCGGGCCGATGCCCGGCACCTGCACGAGCTCCTGGGGTGTCGTCGGTGCGCGGTGGCACACCGCGCGCAGCGTCGCGTCACTCATCACCACGTAGGCCGGGACGTCCCGCGCACGAGCGGTGGCGCTGCGCCACGAGCGCAGTTCGGCGACGAGCACCTGGTCGACGTCACCGGCGTGCGCCTCGCACAACCCCAGGATTCGCTGCTCCGGGGTGGTCAACCGGGTGCCGCAGGTGGTGCAGGAGTCGCTCGGCTTGGACTTCTGACCCGACTTCTTCTGCCCCGCCGACTGGGCGGCCTGTGCCGCGGCGCGTTCCTTCTCCCAGGGCACCATGCCGTCGAGGAACCGGGTGCGCCGCCGGGTGGCCTTGCCACCGGGCTGGCGGGCCTGCGACCAGGACAGGTGCAGGTGTTCACGGGCACGGGTGACACCGACGTACAGCAGCCGGCGTTCCTCCTCCACCGCGTCCTCGGCGTGCGCGCCCTTGAGCGCGTGCCGGATCGGCAGGGTGCCGTCGACCAGGCCGACGAGGAACACCGCGTCCCACTCCAGACCCTTCGCTGCGTGGATGCTGGCCAGGGTGACGCCCTGCAACCGGGGCGGGTTCTTCGCCTGCGCCCGCTCCTTGAGCAGCCCCATCAGCGCCGGCAGGTCCAGCCCCGGGGAGGTGGCGGACAGTTCGGCGGCGAGGTCGGCCAGGGCGTTCAGGGACTGCCAGCGCTGACGTTCCTGGGCGCCGTCGGGTTCGGACGGAGTCAGACCGACGGGCAGCAGCACCGCGCGCACCTGGTCGACGAGGTTGCCCTGCGGCTCGTCGACGCGGGGCGCCGCGTCCTCTCCTGCCGACCCTGCCGAACGTGCACGCGCCTGCACCTGCCGGGCCGCCTGGCCCAGGGCCTGCACCGCCTGACGGATCTCGGCGCGCTGGAAGAAGCCGTCGCCGCCCTTGACCTGGTAGGCGATGCCCGCCTGGTCCAGGGCGTACTCGAAGGCCGCGGACTGGGCGTTGATGCGGTAGAGCACCGCGATCTCGGCGGCCGGCACACCGTGTGCCAGCAGGTCGCCGATGCGCCGGGCCACCTCCGCGGCCTCCACGGTCTCGTCGGGGAACTCGGAGAACTCCGGGTCCGGACCATCCGGACGCTGGCCCTCCAGGGTCAGCCGTGTGCCTGCGGCCCGCCCCTTCGCCTGCCCGATGACCCGGTTGGCCAGGTCCACGACCTGCGGGGTCGACCGGTAGTCGCGGTGCAGGCGCACGGTGGTGGACGAGGGGAACCTCGTGGAGAACCGCAGCAGGTGGTCCGGGGTCGCACCGTTGAAGGAGTAGATCGTCTGGTTGGCGTCGCCGACCACGGTGAGGTCGTCCCGGTCGCCGAGCCAGGCGTCCAGCAGCCGCTGCTGCAGCGGCGTCACGTCCTGGTACTCGTCGACGACGAAGGTGCGGTAACGCTCCCGGAACTCGTCGGCGATGCCCACCTCGGACTCCAGCAGGCCGGCCATCGACTGCAGCAGGTCGTCGAAGTCGAGCAGCACCCGGTCCGGGGAGGCCTTGGCCTGCTCGTAGCCCTCGAAGATCTTCACGAACTTCTCCGGGTCCACCGGGCAGTCCCGCCTGTCCGGCCCGATGTGCGCCGGGTAGGCCGTCGGCGCGATGAGGGAGGCCTTCGCCCACTCGATCTCGCCGAGCAGGTCGGCCAGCAGGGTGCGGTCGGGTTCCAGCCCCACCGCGCGGGTCACGCGGGCGACCAGCGGGAACTTGGAGTCCAGCAGCTCCCAGGGGGTGTCGCCCATGACCTTCGGCCAGAAGTAGCGCAGCTGCTGCATCGCCGCGGCGTGGAACGTGCGGGCCTGCACCCGGGCCACGCCCATCATGGTGAGGCGCTCGCGCAGCTCCGCCGCGGCGCGGTTGGTGAAGGTCACCGCCAGCACGTGGTCGGGATTCACGAACCCGCCGGACACCAGGTGGGCGATGCGGTGGGTGATCGTCCTGGTCTTACCGGTGCCGGCACCGGCGATGATGCTCACCGGGCCTCGCGGCGCGGTGGCCGCCCGGAGCTGCTCGGGGTCGAGTGCGTCCAGGTTCAGCTGGTCGAGTCGTCCTGACACGGGTCTAGGTTCGCCTCCGTCGGGGATGGGTGTTCACGTCAGTTGTCGTCCGCCCCGCCGGTGATCCGACGGATGTAGAGCAGCCGGTCGCCGGGTTCCACGGTCTCCGCCTCGGAGGAGTCCACGCGGTAGAGCACGCCGGAGCGCACCACCCCGAGCACGATGTCCTCGAGGTTACGTGGGTTGCCGCCGACCTCGTCCTCCCCCACCGCACGTTCGGCCACGGAGAAGCCCTCGTCCGGGCTGAGCAGGTCCTCCATCATGCCGGTCACCGAGGGGCTCACCGTGGCCAGCCCGAGCATCCGCCCGGCGGTCTCCGAGGAGACCACGACCGAGTCCGCGCCGGACTGGCGCAGCAGGTGGGAGTTCTCCGACTCGCGGACGGACGCCACGATCGTCGCCGAGGCGGCGATCTCACGCACCGACAGGGTGATCAGGACCGCGGTGTCGTCCTGGTTCGGGGCGACGACGACCGCGCGGGCGCGGGTGACCCCGGCGAGTTTCAGGACGTCCGACCTGGTCGCCTGCCCGCGTACGGTGACCAGCCCGCGCGAGGACGCGTGGGTGAGCGCCTCGGGGTCGGAGTCGACGACCACGATCTGGGAGGACGGGACGCCGTCGGCGAGCAGGGCGGTCGTCGCCGCGCGCCCCTTGGTGCCGTAGCCGATGACGACGGTGTGGTTGCGCATGTGCCTTCTCCATCGACGGATCTGCAGGGTCTTGCGGGACTCCTCGGTGAGCACCGAGAGCGTGGTGCCGACCAGCAGGATCAGGAAGATCACCCGCATGGGGGTGATGACCAGGATGTTGACCAGCCGGGCGGACTGGGTGACCGGGGTGATGTCACCGTAACCGGTGGTGGACAGCGACACGGCCGAATAGTAGACCGCGTCGAGGAACGTGACCACACCGGTGTAGCCGTCGCGGTCGACGTAGACCACCGCCGAGGAGAAGAAGATCAACGCCAGGGCGTAGAGCATCCGCCTGCTGATCAGCCACCACGGGCTCACCGGCGCACTCGCCGGGATGTTGACGATCTTGATCAACGAGCGGGGCGGGAGCGCGTCGATGTCCGAGTCGGTGCGGAAGCGGTCCCTGAGTCGGTCCCTCACTGCCCGTCCCCTTCCCTTTCACGGCCGATCAGCGCAGCCAGTTCAGCTGATGTCGGCAGTGTACCCGGTTCATAGGTCTCGTTGGACAGCACGTAGTGGAATGCCGCGCGCACCGACTCCGGGCCGACGTGTCGTCCCAGCCGCGCGGTCTGCACCTTCGCCCAGGCCAGACGGTACACCGCGAGCTGCAGCTCGGCGGAGGCGAGTTCGGCACCGCCGGGTTTGCGCCCGGTCTTCCAGTCGACGACCACCCAGCCGTCTGTGTCTTTCGGGCCGTCCCTGAAGACCGCGTCGATGCGTCCCTCGAAGACGTGCCCGGCCAGCGTGACCGAGTACGCCCCCTCCACGCTCTCAGGCATCCGGTCGGCCCACCGGCTGTCGAGGAAGCGCTGCTTGAGGTGCTCCAGCGCCGGGTCGGTCAGCGTCGCGTCCGCGGCACCGGGCAGTTCGTCCTCGTCGATGAGACTGGCGGAGCCGTAGTGGCGCTCCACCCAGTTGTGGAAGGCCGTGCCGCGTTTGGTGTAGGGGCGCGGTTCCATCGGCACCGGACGCCGCCGGCGTCGGGCGAACTCGGCGCGGTCGCGCGACAGCGACACCGCCTCGGTGGCGGTGAGCCGCGCACCCAACGGCACGACGACCTCCGGGACGGCCGCGGCGAGGTACTCGTCGATCAGCACGCCGGTCTCCTGGTCCCACTGGTCGGCGAGCGTGCCCTTGTCGGCGGACGGCCCCGCCCCAGCCGCTGCTTCCGCGGCGCGCACGCGACGGATGCCGTCGACCACCGCCGCCGCACCGTCCTGCGAGGGGTCGGTGAGGGTGGGGCGCGGCCACACCGCCGTCGGCGCCTCGGGCAGGACGCGCTGGTAGTCGGCGACCAGGTCGTTGCGCGCCGCCGGGTTCTCCGGCACCATCACCTGGTCCTCGCGGTGGTGCGGGCCCTTCTCCAGGCGCGCGAGCTCGGTCTTGGAGTACTCCATGCCCAGCGTCGACCAGGTGACGATCGACGCGGGGTCCGCCGCGCCGTCGGCGCTGACACGGTCGCGCAGCAGGGTCAGCGCCACGGACGGGTCCACGGGTTTCTTGTCGGCGTTGTTGAACGCCGCGCCGCTGACGAGCAGCACCTGCTCGCTGCGGGTGACGGCGACGTAAAACAGCCGGTCGTCCTCCCGGGCCCCGTGTTCGCCGAGTTCGACCTTGAACCGGTCCTGCGCCTCGACCACGCCCTTGCGGTCCTCGACGTCGCTGAGGTCCAGGACCGGGGCGCCGGACGTGTCGGCGGCGCCTCCCTGCCGGACGGAGGCCGGTTCGGCGGCGTCGCCGCGCAGGCCGGACGGCAGTAGGCGCGCGTTGGTCGTCCAGGACGACACTCCGGGGCGTTTCACCGCGTCGGCGTAGGTCTTGCGCGTGGCGTGGGGCACCGCCACGATCTCCCACTCCAGGCCCTTGGCCTTGTGCACGGTGAGCAGCTGCACGCAGTCGGTGCGCACGTCGACCTCACCGGGGTCCAGGCCCTTCTCCCTGGCAGAGGCCGAACGCAGGTAGTCCACCAGGGCGCCGGGGCTGGACGCGCTGAGTTCGGAGAAGGAGCGTACGACCTCGGCGAACTTGTCCAGGTGGCTGGTGCCGATCGAGCGGTCGGGGTTGCGGTGGTAGCGGGTGAGGACCTCGGTGCGCACCCCGGTCATGTTCTCGATGTCGGCGACGAGGTCGGTCAGCGGCTTCGACATGGAGTGCCGACGCAGGAAGCGCAGTTCGCGGCCGAGTTCCCCGAGACGGCGCACACCGTCGGCGGACATGCCGTAGTTCTCCATGCCGCGCAGGTCGGCCAGTGCCTCGGCCAGGCCGACGGACACCCGGTTGGCGTCGACGTCGATCTCGGCGAGCCGTCGGCGCACCGTGGCCAGCGCCGCCGGGTCGCCCTCACGGTCGGCGACCAGGGCGGTGAGCCCGGCCGGACCGTCAGTCTCGTCCATACCGTCGGACGCCTCTGCCTTCCCGTCGCGGCGCGAGAGCTGGTCCACGCGGTGTGCCAGGGCGAGCAGGTCGGCGGCGCCGATGTTCCAGCGCACCCCGGTGACCAGGCGGAGCAGGGCGATGTCGTCGGCGGGGTCGACGAGCACGCGCAGGGTGGCGAAGACGTCGGCGACCTCGGGCACGTCGAGCAGCCCGGGCCCGGCGGTCATGTCGACGGGCACGCCGCGGGCGCGCAGCAGGTCGTGGATCGGGCGGGCGTCGGCGTTCTTGCGCAGCAGCACCGCCGCGGAGAACGGGCGGGGACGCCGCGGGGGCCGTCCTGCTTGTGCCCCCGCCTGAGCCGCGACGTGGGAGTGGTAGCGCCCGGCGAGGTCGTCGGCGAGCCACTCGAGTTCCTGTTCGCGGGTGTCGAACCAACCGAGGTGCACCTCACCGCTTCCCGCCCCGGGGCGGGCCGTCAGCGGGGAGACCATGGGCTTGTCGGTGTTCATCGACCAGCGCGACACCGTGTTCGCCAGGTCCAGCACGCGGGCGGGGTTGCGCCAGGAGGTCGTCAGCTCCAGTTTCGGTGCCGGGCCATCTGCGCCCGGGAAGTCGGAGCGGAAGTGGGCGAGGTTGGCCGCGGTGGCGCCACGGAAACCGTAGATCGACTGCATCGGGTCACCGACGGCGGTGACGGTGAGGCCGGGGTCGGTGCCGTCGCCGAAGAGGTTGCGTAGCAGGATGCGCTGGGCGTGGCCGGTGTCCTGGTACTCGTCGAGCATCACCACGCGGAAGCGGCGACGCTGTGACTCACCGACGCGGGCGTGGGAGTCCACCAGCTGGGCGGCCTTCGACATCTGCTGGCCGAAGGTCATCAGGTTCAGCTGGCCCAGGGTGTCGCGGTAGGCGGTGACCAGGTGCAGCAGTTCGCGCCGGTAGGTCAGGGCGTCGCTGAAGGCGTCCATCGCCGTGTCGACGCCCTTGAGCTGTTTTCCGTCCCGGTCGGGCAGCCCGTCGATCTCCGCGGCGGTGACGCGGCACTCCTCGTCGACCCGGTCGACGTCGACGAGGTGGTTGTCCATCTCGTCGGACAACTCGAGCATGTCGTCGATGATCGACGGCAGCGAGCGCGAGGTGGTGAATCCGCTCGGCCAGTCGCTGACCACGTCACGGGCGATCATCCAGCGCTCGGTGTCGGAGATGATCCGCCCGGCCGGTTCCATCGGCAGCAGCAGCCCGTACTCGCGCACCACCGAGCCGGCGTAGGCGTCGTAGGTGGAGACCGTGGGGATGATGTTGTGCAGTGCCTCGTGCCGCGGGTCGTCGGCGGGCAGGGTGTCGAGGAACCCGGAGTCGGCGAGGGTCTGCAGCCTGGCGCGGATGCGCTGGCCGAGTTCACGGGCGGCCTTGCGGGTGAAGGTCAGCCCCAGGACCTGCTCGGGGGCCACGTACCCGTTGGCCACGAGCCACACGACCCGGGCGGCCATCGTCTCGGTCTTGCCCGCGCCGGCCCCGGCGACGACGAGGGTGGGCCCGGGTTCGGCGCCGATGACGGCTGCCTGCTGCGGGGTCGGGCCGAACTGCTGGCCCAGCATCTCCGAGAGCTCGTTCGGTGGGATCACCGTTTCCTCCATCTAGGTCACCTGCTCCCCGGCCCGGCACGCCGGACACAGACACGCGTAGTCGGATGTCTCGCAGTCCTGCGAGGTGGCCTCGAACAGCGGCCCGGTCACCCGGGCGGCGGCGTCGAGCGCCAGGGCGCGGAACTCCTCAAGCTCAGCCGCACCCATCGCCGCCTGCTGCAGGACGGTGACCGTGGCGGTCTCCCGCCGCGGGTAGACCAGCATCGCGCCGTCCGGCGTGAGCCCCGGCTGCCCGTCGACCAGCAGCTGGTAGGCGGCGAGCTGGCGGCTCTCGGCGGCCTCCTTCTTCGTCTTCGCCGTCCGGCCGGTCTTGAAGTCGACCACGGTGGTGCGCCCGTCGGCGTCGGTCTCGATGCGGTCGGTGCGTCCGGCCAGGACCACCGGCACACCGGCGGCGGTGTCGCCGAGGGGACGCTCGAGCTTGCGCTCCACGGACACGGTGCGTCCCAGGCCCTCGCGCTCCTGGATCCAGGCGTGCAGCCGGTCCACGGCGTTGAGGCAACTCTCCAGCAACGGTGCCGCGGTCCACTCCGGCCCGTCCACCAGGTGGGGAACGGCGTCGGTGACGATGTCGCGGGCGTCGGCGTGGTCCAGGCCGTTGGCTAACCCCTCGGCGACGGCGTGGATGAGCACGCCGACCTTCATCGGCTCGGTGGACGCTCCCCCGGTGAGCCCGCGCAGGAAGGCCACGGTGTCGCAGCCCTCGTCGAGGGTGTCCAGGGTCGTGGGGCTGATGCGCACCGTCGGCGCCGCCTCGCCCCGGGCGACCACCGCCGGGCCTGTGGTGGACGGCTCGGCCACGCCCCACCACTGGTCCGGGTCCGCCCCGTGCACGCCGGCCTCGGCGAGGCGGGCGAGGTTGTGTGCCGCGGCGTCGCGCTCGTGCCCGGCGCGACGGGCGTCGCACACGGCGTCGCGCAGCTCGGCGACCAGCGGTTCCAGGGCCAGCACGCGCGGCAGCGCGGCGACCGGCGCGTCCTGTTGTGCGTTCTGCGGAGCGTCGGGGACGTCAGACACCTCAGCGTCATCGGAGACTGTGGTCCCTTCGCTCCCCGCGATCTCTGCGACTTCGTCGAGGAAGCGGGACGCCACGGCCGTGTCGTCGCCCGCGGAGTCCACGGCGGTGACCAGGGTGCGCCGGCTGGCACGCGACACCGCCAGCAGGAACAGCCGGCGTTCCTCCGCCAGGGCCGCGGCAGCCCGCGACACCGGCACGTCCGGCGCGATCCCACGGTCCACCAGGTCCACGAGTTCCTGCTGGCCGAACAGGCCACCCACCGTGGGCCCGGCCGGCCAACTGTCCTCCTGCACCCCGGCGACCACGACCACCGACCACTGGCGACCCGCCGCGGCGTGCGCCGGCAGGATCTCCACGGCGTCCGGACGCACCCCGCGCCGGTCACGCCCACCGGTCGGCAGCTCCTGGGAACGCACGTCGTCGAGGAAGGTCTCCAGCGTGGCCGCCGGGTTACGCTCCACCACGTCGCCCGCGAGGTCGAACAGGCTCATCACCGCGTCGAGGTCACGGTCCGCCTGGGAGCCCAGGGTGCCGCCACGCAGCGCCTGGACCTGCAGCGAGTTCGACAGGTCGGCGGCCTGCCACACCGCCCACAGCACCTGCTCCACCGGCGAGGTCGTGGCACGCACCTCCAGGGCGGCACGCCCGGCGGCGACGACGGCGGCGACCCGGTCGACGACCTGGTGCTCACGGGGACCGAAACGGCTCGTCCAGTGCTCACGCTGCTCCGCATTGGCCTGCCCGGAGACCATCGCGGTGACCGCGTCCATCGCCCGCAGGCCCGTGCCGGCCAGCAGCGGGGCGACCGCACGCTCCACCCGGCGCAGCATCACCGGGTCCGCCCCACCGATGGGGCTCTCCACGAGCTGCTGCATCTCCACACCGGTCAGCGGACGCACCAGGGCGTCCAACGCCAGCAGGAGCACCCGCACCAGCGGCTGGTCGGCCAGCACCACGCTGGTGGGGTCGACCTTCACCGGCACACCGTGCGACAGCATCGCCCGACGCAGCACCGGGATGTCCGCCGTCGAGCGCACGATCACGGCGATGTCGTCCCACGCGACCTCGTCGAGGACGTGGGCACGACGGACCTCGTCGGTCACCGTGAGCGTGTCCGCCGTCCGCGACGGGGAGCGCCGCACCGCCAGGGCGGACGGTGCGTCCGACTGCTCCCTGCCCTGTCCCCTGCCCTGCCGCAGCGCCACCCGCGTCGGCTGCGCCGGAAGCCTGTTCTCCAACCGGTTCACCGCCGCGACCAGCTCGCCGGGAAGACGGTGCGAGCGCGACAGCACCACCCGGTGGTCCTCGTCGGCGGCGACCCCGGTGAGGAAGCTCTCGTCGGCCCCGCGGAAGTGGAACACGCACTGGTCCGGGTCGCCGGCGACGAGGCACCGGGTGCCCGGGGTCATGAACCGGGAGATGAACTGCCCGGACGCCGGGTCGAGGTTGTGCGCGTCGTCGACGAGCACCAGCCGTACCCGGTCACGGTGACGCTCGAGCACCGCCGGGTGGGCGTCGAGCTGCGCGAGCGTGGTGTGCAGCAGCTCGGAGGCGTTGAGGTTGTTCGTCGCCGACAGGGCCTGGATCTGCCCGTACTCGTGCAGGAAGTCACCGGCCGCCGTCCACATCGGCTCACGGTGGGTCTCGCCGAGTTCGCGCAGGGCGCGGGCGTCCACCCCACGCTCGGCGGCGCGCAGCAGCAGGTCGCGCAGCTGCCGGGCGAAACCGACCAGCGGCAGCGCCGGGCGCACGTCCGCCGGCCAGCTGCCCGCACCGTCCTCGGCGTGGCCACGCAGCAACGTCCTGATCTGCAGGTCGTGCTCCGCACCGGTCATCAGGCGCGGCTGCGCGGTCGTGCCGTCACCGCCACCGCTCTCCTGGGCCACCGCGCGCAGGTAGGCGAAGGCCCAGGAGTGCACCGAGCGCACCATCGTGCCGGTCGTGGCGTAGGAGTCGCGGGTGCGCAGCGCCTCGGTGACCTGGTCGCGCAGCGCCCCTGCCGCCTCCTTCGACGGGGTCAGCACCATCACGTCCTCGGCGCTGCCACCGGCGTCCAGGAAGCTGACCACCGTGTCCACCAGCAGGGAGCTCTTGCCCGTGCCGGGACCACCCAGCACCGCGTACGGCAGGGTCGTGTCCAACCGCTCGTCACCGGCGACGAGCGCGGCTGCCAGGCCGTCCCACTCCCGGGACGCACCGGTGTCCGTACCAGTGTCAGTACCGGCACCTGTCTCGAGCCGGACGTCGACGGTCCCGGCCGAGCCGATGCGACGCCGCAGCTCGGCGTCCTCCCTGGCCTCCGAGCGCGAGCGCGTGCCGGTGGCGTCCCCCATCGCTCAGCGTCCCCCCGGATCCTGCTCGCCGGAGCCGCCGGAGCCACCGGCAGCCACCGGGTCGGCGTCCGGGACCCCCGCCTGCCCGGCACGACGCACCCCGCCGACACGGGCGGAGACCACGTCACTGACCCGGGAGAGCCCCGGCCACGCCTGCGGCTGGGCCCCGGGCACCGCCGCATGGGCGAACAGGCGGAACATCACCGCGCGCAGCAGCAGCTGGTCGAAGTCCTGCAGGTGCGACCACCGCTCCAGCAGCCCGTCCTCGGCGTTCGCCCAGGCGATCGCGTCGACCACCAGCAAGGCCACCGACCAGCCCGTGGGTCGCCAGGCCGGCACGAAGTCCACGATCGCCGGGTCGGCGTAGCCGTCGTAGACGGTGCAGCCCAGGGCGTCGCCGTGGACGAGCTGGTCCGGGGCCGAGACCTCCTCGCGCAGCAGCATCAGCCCGGTGGCCTTCTCCATCGCCGCGGCCACGTCGTCACGCGGGACCACCGACAGGTCCATCACCGGCATCAGCAGGTCGGTGGGGTCGTCCGCCCAGGCGGCGGACTCCGCCACGGCGAACAGGTCCGTCTCACTCAGGTCCGACGCCGGGGCCCCGTCGCCTGACACCCGCGAGGCCATGTCCAGGAACGCCGGACGGCCCTCCCCCGCCAACGCCTCGCGCAGCGCCTCGTTGAACCGCAGGACGCTCGCCGCCGTCTCGTCGAACCGCGGTGCGCGGTGCCCCGACAGGAACGCCCGCGCCGTCCACCCGCCGACGGCGTACCGCCCGTCGGTGGAGCGCAACGGGCGGGCGACGGACACCCCGGCGGGGCGCACACGGTCCATGACCTGTGCGGTCCACGTCGCCCGGGCACGGTCCTCGGAGGGCACGAGCACCGCGCGGTCGCAGCGCCACCCGTCGCCCCACGCACCGCCGAGCTCCACCGGCGTCGCCTGGGAGACCTGGAAACCCGCCCTGATCGCCGCCGGGGGTTCGGCGGCGGGGGCGGGTGCGTTCGGAGGGTAGTTCTCGGTCATGGCTACACACTCTAACCCGCGACCCGGACAGTTCCCTGTCACCGCCCTGTCACCAGTCGAACAGCCAGGTCAGAGCCGACTTCCAAGGCAACTTCCTCAGTCGCGGACGTCCACGGCGTCGCCCTCGCTGCGCCCGTGCGGGAAGGGCCACGGGTTCGGCCGGCACGTGGAGTCACGCCCGGCCTCGCCGTACTCCGCGCCGGCGTCCAGGTCCTCCAGCTCCCCGTTGTTCAGGCTGATGGTCTGCTGCATCATCACCGGGGCCAGCACCCCGTCCTCGGGGCAGACCTGGTGGCGCGCGAAGCCCAGGCCGTGGCCGACCTCGTGGTTCACCAGGTACTGACGGTACGAGCCGAGGTCTCCCTCGAAGGTCGTGGCGCCACGCACCCAGCGCGCCGCATTCACGATCACGCGCCCGGCACCGGCGGCGGCGGCACCGGTGCGGGCGTCCGCCTCGTCGACCCCGTCGTCGGTGCCCTGGATGAAGCAGCTGGTCTCCAGGTCGATCTGACCACCGCAGATCTCGCGGGTGGTCTCCGGGGTCGCCAGCCGGATGCGCAGGTCGGGGGCCTCGCTTCCGGTCACGCTGATGTGCCGGAAGGCGAAACTGCCGTTCGAGATCCACGACCGCGGGTCCGACAGCGTGGCGTCGACGGAGGAGGCGAAGGCGTCGCCACCGCCGAACGAGGACGTGTCGAGCCCGTTCTCCACCTCCACGACGAAGCTGTAGGTGTCCGCGTCGTCACGATCCGGGTCGCCGGCGGTCATGCCCGCCGAGCCGACACCGTGGTAGTCGCCGTCGCCGCTGCGCGTCACGTCGCCGCCCGGCGGCAGCTCGCCGACCTCGTCGGACGCCGGGGCGTCGCCCGGCACCGGGCCGTCCGGCGCGTCCTGCGTATCGGTCATCTCCCCGGTCTCCGCGGAGGCCGAGACCCCGGCGGCGGGATCGTCCCCGCCACCACCGGCGTTGTCGTCACCGCCGACACCGGCGATGACGAGTTCACACACGACCGCCACGGTGACCAGGAAGACCAGGGCGCCGACGGCACCGAGCCACCGGCGACGCCGGAGCTGCATCTGGCGGAACTCCTCGGCCTCGCGGTGCCGGTCAACCACCGATCCCCCACCCCCGTGACGGGAGTGGGGGTGGCGGGACGGTTCGGGAGGCATGGGCTCTGCTCAACCGTCCCGGATCAGATGAAACCGACGGGACGCTGGGCGGAGGAACCGACCTCCACGTAGGCGACCTGACCGCGCACGATCACGAACACCGAGCCCTTGTTGTCCTTGAGGGTCATGGTGGCTGCAGCGCCGTCCTGCCCCTCGGCGAGGAACTTCTCGACCTCTGCGACGACCTTGTCCTGCTCATCCGCGCTGGTGATGACGAGATCGCGGGGGTTGTCGACGAATCCGACCTTGATGTCCATAGGGTGCCTTCAGGCCTTTCTTTCTCTAACGCATTGCCATGACTGTAACGTGGTCCATCATAGCGACGAACCAGACGAAGACGATGGAGGGGATGAAGCCCGTGGTGCGACCTACGTTCCGGGAACTCGGAGTGGCCGCCGAGATCGCCGACGCTCTCGAGGAGGACGGGATCTCCGGGGCGTTCGCCATCCAGGAACGCACGCTCCCGCTGGCCCTGGTGGGCAAGGACCTCATCGGCCAGGCCAGGACCGGCATGGGCAAGACCCTGGGCTTCGGCATCCCGCTGATCGACCGGCTCTTCGACGACGCCGGCGTGAGCGAACTCGACGGCACCGTGCGCGGCCTCGTGGTCGTACCCACCCGCGAGCTCGGCATCCAGGTCGCCTCCGACCTCACCGCCGCCTCCCGCAACGTGCGCGTCGGTACCGACCGTCCGTTCGCGGTGACCACGATCTACGGCGGCGTTCCCTTCGAGCGCCAGATCGCCGCGCTGGACGCCGGCACCGACGTCGTCGTCGGCACGCCCGGCCGCCTGCTCGACCTCTCGCGTCAGGGCCACCTGGACCTGTCCCACGTGGAGGTCCTCGTGCTCGACGAGGCCGACGAGATGCTCGACCAGGGCTTCCTCGACGACGTGCGCGACATCATGTCGCAGACCGCCGAGCCGCGGCAGACGATGCTGTTCTCCGCGACGATGCCCGGCCCGATCGTGGCTCTGACCCGCGAGTTCATGAACCGTCCCGTGCTCATCCGCGCGGACCTCGAGGACGCGCGCGCGACCCACGTGACCACGACGCAGACGGTCTTCCAGTCCCACAAGCTCGACCGGATGAGCGTGCTGGCGCGCCTCCTGCAGGCCCCGGGGCGTGGCCGCACGATCGTCTTCGCCCGCACGAAGCGCCAGGCGGCGATCGTCGCCGGTGACCTCGCCGAGCTCGGCTTCGACGTCGGCGCTGTCCACGGTGACATGCGCCAGAAGGACCGCGAGGACTCGCTCAACGCCTTCCGCGAGGGGCGGGTGAGCGTGATGGTCGCCACCGACGTCGCCGCCCGCGGCATCGACGTCGACGACGTCACCCACGTCATCAACTACCAGGTGCCCGACGACGACAAGACCTACGTGCACCGCATCGGACGCACCGGCCGCGCAGGACGCTCCGGCGTCGCCGTCACGCTGGTCGGCTGGGACGAGGTCACCCGCTGGCGGGCGATCGACGAGACCCTCGACCTGGGACGCAACGACCCGCCGCAGTGGTTCTCCGGCTCCCCGGAGTTCCTCGCCGAGTTCTCGCTGCCCGAGGACGTCCGCGACCGCGTCGGGCCGCCGCGCAAGGTGCAGGGCGCGGCGTCCTCCACCGCACCGGCGAAGCGCCAGTCGCCGCGCAACTCCCGGGAGCGGGGCAGGGACCGGAGAGCCCGGCTGTGAGCCGAGCCCGGCCCGGTGCGCCCGCTGAACGGCGCACCCGCACCGACCTCGCGGTCACCGCACTGATCACCGTGGCGGTGCTGCTGCTGGTGGTGGGGACGTGGTTCTTCTCCGACTCCCGCGGCACCACCCACACCGACTCAGGTGCCGGGGAGGCCATCGCGCCGGCCCCTGCCGCCCAGGGCACGCCGGACCGGCTGGAGGAGATCTGGCGGACCGACTCGCTGCCCTCCGACACCGGTGAGCCGGTACTGGTGGACGGCACGGCGGTGGCACGGGGCAGCGACACCGTGCGCGGCATCTCGGTCGACGACGGCGCCGAAGGCTGGTCCTACGGCCGCGACCACGAACTGTGCGGTGTGACCGGCAACTGGGGGCGCGTGGTCGCGGTGTTCCGCGGGCCGAAGGGGTGTTCGGACGTGACCTCGCTGACCGCCTCCACCGGCCGCTACCAGGACACCCGTTCCTCACTGGGCGGACAGTCCCCGGTGTTCTTCCGCTCCCTCGACCATGTCGGCGTGCTCGACGACGAGCGGGCGGAGCTGTGGCGCTCCGACCTGGTGCGCACCGTGGAGGTCGGGCACGTGGAGACCCCCGTCGACAACGAGGCGCAGCCCCTCGACGGCTGCCGGTTCACCTCCGCGCAGACCCGCAAGGACCTGCTGGCGGTGCTGACCGACTGCGACCGGGAGGACGGCAAGGGCACGGTGAGCCTGGAGGTCGCCGACCCGGAGGAGGCGAACACCCCGGAGACCACCCACGAGTTCACCGTCCCCCCGGACGCCGAACTCGTCGGCGTGGCCCAGGAGGCCGCGGTGATCTACGTGCACGGCGACGGGACGCGCGCGTCCGACGCCGACGACTACACGGGCAGCCGCTTCCAGGTGCTGCACACCGACGGTTCCTTCGAGCAGCACCCGGCCGACCCCTCCCCCACGCTGGCGCACCTCGCCGACGGTCGGGGCGACGAACCCTTCGTCGCCGCCACCGGCGACCTGCCCCACCACATGACCTGGTTCGACGGGGAACGCCTGGTGGGCTTCGGGCCGACGAACCTGGAACCCCGCTTCACCGTGCCCGCGTTGGGCACCGGGGCGGCGATGGACGGCTCGCTGCTGGTGCCGGTGGACGACGGCGTGGCCGTGGTCGACTGGGAGGACGGTTCGGTGCAGCGCACGGTGCCGGTGGACCGCGGTCCCTACGACGGCCCGGTCAGCCTGCGCGTGCAGGGCGACGTCGTCGTCGAACAGCGCGGCGACGAGATGGTCGCGCTGCGGGCCCTGTCCTGATTCCCGGTCAGCGCCCGTAGCGCCGTGCCGCCCACTCCACCGCGGAGGGGTTGAACAGCAACACCAGACCCACGATGCCCAGGGCCGCCGTCGGCAGTCCGAGTTCGGGGCGCCCCGAGGAGAACATGTAGACCGAGATCAGCACGAGGAGGAGCTGCAGCATCGCCACCGGGCCACGGCCCCAGCGGCGGCCGGTCGACAGGCACCAGCCGGCGGCCAGGACCACGCCGCCGAAGAAGCCGAACCACAGGGCCGTCCCCCAGCCGTAGCCGATCGACTCCGCACCCGCCCCGGCGAATTCGGCGGTCGTGTCCTCCTCACCGCTGACCGCGAGGGTCACGAGGTAGACGGCGAAGGCCAGACCCGCGGCGCCCTCCAGGATCCCCAGCCACCCGGCCCAGCGGACACTCGACGGCAGGACGAGTGCCCTACCTGCACCATCCGAACGTCCGACTCCACGATCATCTGCATTCCTGGGGCTCATAGGGGCAGATTCTACCGGGGACCTGCGATGGGGCGGCAACCGGCACACCACCGGAAACGGACCGAGCTGTCCGTTAACCCACCCTTACCTAAATAGGCAAATCGATCCGATGTGAGCTTAACCACAAATACCGCCGACCCCCTAGCGGACTCCGTTATGACGTGCCAATATTGCACATGTAACAGAGAGAGGGACACGAGGTTACGGACAGGTAAAGCACCGAACCCGGCCCGACCTCTCTGACCGACACAGCCTCTTCGTGGTCTCACTCTACCGTGACCCGGGGCACGTCACCGAATCCCACCGACGAACTCGACCCGTCCCACCGACGGCCGCGGGCACGACTGCCCACGTCCGGCCCTCGGAACGAACGGTCAGCCAAACTGCAGCAACACTGTTGAAGGAGAAGATCACCATGGACTGGCGCCACGAAGCCATCTGCCGTTCCGAAGACCCCGAGCTGTTCTTCCCGGTGGGCAACTCCGGCCCCGCCCTCGCCCAGATCGCCAAGGCGAAGCTGGTCTGCAACAAGTGCCCCGTCACCAACGCCTGCCTCGCGTGGGCCATCGAGTCCGGCCAGGACGCCGGCGTGTGGGGCGGCATGAGCGAGGACGAGCGCCGCGCCCTGAAGCGTCGCAACAACCGCGGCCGCGCCCGCACCCGCGTCGCGACCGCGTAGCACGCCGTCCCTGCGCACAGCTTCGGTAACCATGGGGGGGATTTCCCACCCGACGTGCTCCCCGGTATCCTGAAACGGTTATCAGTACTTTTCCACCGTCAACGAGGAGCCGACATGAGCAAGCGTGGCCGTAAGCGCAAGGATCGCCGCAAGAAGAAGGCGAACCACGGTAAGCGTCCGAACGCCTGACGTTCGCACCTACCGACGAGGCCCGACCCCGGGACAGAGATCCCGGGGCCGGGCCTTTTTGTGTGCCAGCCGATGGCGATGCACGACCGGAGAGGTACCAAGTTGGACCTGGGAGCGTTGAGTTGGCCGACTCAATGCTCCCAGGCCCAACCTGGTACCCGTCGCCGCCGGAGACAGGGGCAGAAATCGAGCGTGGGATGGTTGAACCCGGAGGTTCAAACATCCCACGCTCGATCTTTGCCCCTCGCAGCACCCCCCGGCGTCCCCCACCACCGCGGGCACCGCCCCTTAGTCGCGGTAGTGGATACGCACCGAGGTGGTCACCGACGACTGCAGCGAGGTCACGATCCTGCCCCGCAGTTCGCTCGGGGCCGGCTGCCCGCACCGCGAGCGCAGCAGCTCACGGACCTGCTGCTCGATGCCGAGGGCCTCGAGGCACGAGGGACAGTCGTCGACGTGCCGCTCCAGGCGCGCACGCGCATGCCGGTAGTGCTCGCCCTCGCAGTCACCGTTCTTCACGTCGATGTACTCGTAGAGCACCTCGATGAGCTCGTCGCATTCGCTTCTCCCGGAGGCACCGCACGGGTTGCCGCTCATGTTCCCAGGGTTGTCGGACATTCTTCGTCACACTCCTCAGTTCTTGCCCGCCGGATGCTTCGCCGCACCGATACCGTGCTCGTCGGCGACGTCCTTGAGTTTCGCGCGCAGCTGCCGTCGACCCCGGTGCAGCCGGCTCATGACCGTGCCGATCGGGGTGTCCATGATCTCGGCGATCTCCTTGTACGGCAGTTGTTCGACGTCCGCGTAGTACACGACCATGCGGTAGTCGTCCGACAGGGACATCAGGGCGTCCTGGATCCTCTTGTCGGGGATGCGGCGCAGGGCCTCGATCTCGGCGGACTGCAGGCCCGTCGAGTCGTGGGACGCCGAATCCGCCAGCTGCCAGTCGGTGACCTCCTCGTCGGAGGTCTCCTTGGGGCGCCGCTGCGCCTTGCGGTACTGGTTGATGTAGGTGTTGGTGAGGATGCGGTACATCCACGCCTTCAGGTTGGTGCCGGGCCGGTAGGAACCGAACGCCTGGAACGCCTTCATGTAGGCGTCCTGGACCAGGTCCTGGGCATCCGCGGGGTTACGGGTCATCCGCAACGCCGCACCGTAGAGCTGGTCCAGCAGTGGCAGCGCATCCTCCTCGAAGCGGGCGAGCAGTTGCTCGTCGCTGTCTCCGGTGCGCTTGACTGGGTTGTTCATGGGCTCCTTCCCGTTCACCCTGTCGGACACAACGCCGTCGGCGTCCGTCTTGTTCCCCTCCACTCTAGTGCTGCGCGATGAGTTCCGGCCCGTTCGCCGCCACGTTGCCGACGGCGCGGTCGGCCGCGCCTGTGCGCAGGACGCCCCGGACGTCGTCGGACGCCACGGTGGCGGCCAGTGCCCGCCGCTCGTCGTCGCCCCCGTCGCCCCCGTCGAGCCAGGCTGCGGTCTCGTCGGCGCCGAGCACGCGGGGCATCCGCTCGTGCAGCCAGGCGACCGGCTCGGCGGAGGCCGTGGTCACCATCGTGGCCTCCAGCGTCCCGTCCCCGCCCGGACGGCACAGCCCGGCGACGAGCAGCGGCGCGTCGCCACTCACGTAGTGGGGCTGCCGGTCCTTCCACTCGTACCAGCCGTCCATCACGAACAGGCACGGCTCGGAGCCGCGGAAGCTGGACTTGTCGAAGACGCTCTCCCCGCGGGCGTTGAACAGCACCAGCCCCTTCTTCCACGGTGCCCGGTAGCCCCAGGTCGCCGGCCCGAGTGTGGCGGCACCGGCGTAGCGGCGCACCACCCCCACGGTGTGGGTGGGTGCCACGTTCCAGCTCTGCGGCGGGAAACCGTCCGGGCCGACCAACCCGACCTGTTCGCCGAGCAGGCCGGACGTGGTCTCCAGCAGGGTCTCGGTGGTACTGAACATCACGTAACGTCCGCACATGACACCGAAACTACCTCCGCTCACCCACCTGCGCCCCGCGGCGTGGGATAATGGCGCCCATGACCGCCGAACTGTGGCCTGCTCCCGTGGCCTCCTCCCCCGTGTCCGCGACCGTGTCCGTCCCCGGGTCGAAGTCGATCACCAACCGCGCCCTCGTCCTCGCCGCGCTGGCGGACGCCCCCAGCGTGATAGGCGGGGCCCTGCGCAGCAGGGACACCGACCTGATGGCCGACGCCCTGCGCGCGATGGGTGCCTCGGTCACCGCCGACGGTGACACGTTCACCGTCGTCCCCGGCGGGCTGCACGGCGCCGAACTGGCGTGCGGCCTGGCGGGCACCGTCCTGCGTTTCCTGCCGCCGGTGGCGGCCCTGGCCGACGGCGAGGTGCTGTTCACCGCCGACGACGCCGCGCAGAAGCGTCCGATGGGCGCCACGCTGGAGTCCCTGGTGGCGCTGGGTGCGGACGTGACCGGGTCCGGCGACCCGGCACGTCCCCTGCCCTTCCGCGTCTCCGGACACGGCGGGCTGCGCGGCGGCGTGGTGGAGATCGACGCCTCGGCGTCCTCCCAGTTCGTCTCCGGGCTGCTGCTGTCCGGGGCGCGGTTCGACGAGGGGGTCACGGTGGTGCACACCGGCACGGCGATCCCAAGCCTGCCGCACGTGGAGATGACCGTGGAGATGCTGCGCGAGGCCGGGGTGCGGGTGGACACGGAGTTCAACCGCTGGACGGTGCACCCCGGGCCGGTGGCGGGACGGCACTGGGCGGTGGAGCCCGACCTGTCCAACGCCACACCGTTCCTGGCCGCCGCGGCCGTCACCGGCGGCACGGTGCGCATCCCGGACTGGCCGGCGACGACCTCCCAGCCCGGCGACCAGTTCCGGGTGATCCTGCAGGACATGGGCGTGGAGGTCGAGCACCACACGCACTCCGGTGTGCTGGAGGTCCGTGGCGACGCGGACACGCCGCTGCAGGGCATCAGCTGGGACCTGCACGACGTCGGCGAGCTCACCCCCACCGTCGCCGCACTGTGCGCGCTGGCGGAGGGCCGCAGCCACCTCTACGGCATCGCCCACCTGCGCGGGCACGAGACCGACCGGCTCGCCGCACTGCAACGCGAACTGTCCTCCCTGGGCTGCGGGGTCACCCAGACCGACGACGGCCTGGTCATCGACCCGCAGCCGTTGACCGGCGGGGTGTGGCACACCTACGCCGACCACCGCATGGCCACCGCCGGCGCGGTGCTCGGCCTGGTCACCGACGACGTGCTCGTGGAGGACATCGCCACCACCGCCAAGACACTGCCAGACTTCGACCTGCGCTGGACGCAGATGGTCGAGGGCTGAGCGCGACGATGGCACGTTCCAGCGGCAGGCGCCACTACGACGAGTCCGACATCCGCGTGCGCCCCGGCAAGGGCACCCGGCCGAGGACGAAGGACCGGCCCGACCACAAGGGTGCGCAGACCGGCATGGTCGTGACCCGTGACCGGGGACGCTGGGGGGTCGTCGTCGACGGGGCGTCGCCGGAGACCCCGCCGGCGATCTGCATGCGCGCCCGCGAGCTGGGACGCACCCCCGTGGTCGTCGGCGACCGGGTCGCCGTGGTCGGCGACACCTCCGGACGCGACGGGACGCTGGCCCGCATCGTCCGGCTGGAGGAGCGCTCCACGGTGCTGCGGCGCACCGCCGACGACACCGACCCCTATGAACGCATCGTGGTGGCCAACGCCGACCAGCTGCTCATCGTCACCGCGGTGGCGGACCCGCCGCCGCGCTCCGGGTTCGTGGAACGCGCGCTGATCGCCGCCTTCGTCGGCGGTCTGCGTCCGGTGCTGTGCCTGACCAAGACGGACCTGGCCGACCCCACGGCCTTCGCCGCCGAGTTCGAGGCGCTGGACGTGGAGGTCATCGTGGGCGGGGTCGACGACCCCCTGGACCCGGTGCTCGACGTGGTCACCGGGCACCTCACCGCCCTGATCGGTCATTCCGGGGTGGGTAAGTCCACCCTGGTCAACCGGATCGTGCCGGACGCCCGCCGCGAGACCGGTGTGGTCTCCGGCGTGGGCAAGGGACGCCACACCTCGACCCAGTCCGTGGCGCTGCGCATCCCCGGGGACACAGGGGACGCCGGGGACGCAGGCTGGATCGTGGACACCCCCGGCATCCGCAGCTTCGGCCTGGCCCACGTTGACCCCGACCAGGTCATCGGCGTGTTCGAGGACCTCGGCGCGGTCATCGAGGACTGCCCGCGCGGTTGCACACACGCCGGTCCGCCCGCCGACCCCGAGTGCGCGCTCGACACCCTGACCGGCGCGAGCGCCCGTCGTGTGGCCGCCGTACGCTCCCTGCTGACCGCGCTGCGCAGCAACAACGAGTGGGAGATGTGACTCGCCGACCTCCTACGGCCGGCCGAAGGACCTGCTGAACATCTGCCCGGACAGCACGAGCTCCTGGGCCGGGGCGAGCCGCTCGCTCTCGTAGGACGCCAGGGTGTCCGGCAGCGTGGCGGCGGTGGCGTCGGCCATGTGGCGGGCCAGCGCCGCGGCGTCGTCCAGGGACGTGGCGAACCCACGGCCGGTCATCGGCGTGGGCACGTGGGCGGCGTCGCCGAGGATCACCATCCGTCCGTTGCGCAGACGGTCCGGCACGTACTCGTTGATGGGGGTGCCGAGGAAGTCGGTGCGCGAGAGGCAGTCCTCGATCGCGGCACGCCACGGGTGCGGCCAGCGCAGACCGGCCTCGCGGACGAGGTCGGCGAGCACGTGCTGGTCGACGTCGTGCCCACGCAGGGTGTGGTGGGTGACGTTGCCGCGCACGGCGCCGGTCTCGCGGAGCACGTGGTTGCGCGAGTTGTCGTACCAGCCCCAGCCCAGGCGCCGCTCCCCCGGCTCGGTGGACCCCTCGGGGCTCGCCAGCGGGTAGCCCAGCAGCAGGTTGTCGCCGCTGTCGCGGATGTCGAGCCCGCCCGGCCACGGGCCCGTGTAGTCCAGGTCGCTCTCCTTGGCCACGCCGAGCCAGAGCACGTAGCCGGCGAACTCGGCGTCCGGACGGTCGGGCGCCACGGAGGCGCGCACCAGGCTCCGGTAGCCGTCGGCGCCGACGAGCAGGTCGCCGGTGTAGGTCTCGCCGTCGTCGGCGCGGGCCCACGCCCGTTCGCCCTCCTGGCCGACCTCCACCGCACGGGTGCGGTGGTGCATGTCCATGGTCGGCAGACCCTCGGCCACCTGGCAGAGTCCCTCGTAGAGGCCCTGCCAGGTGGCCGGGACCTCACCGTGGGCGCGTGCGTCGACCGGGCCCGCCATCCGCACGGCGGCACGCGCCTGCTCCGGCCCGAGGATCGACCTGAGGTCGTCCTCCCTGACCAGCAGGGACGCGCCGGAGGGGCGGATCCTGTCGGCCCGCTCCAGCATCGTCACGTGGTGGCCCTGGCGTGCCAGGGAGATCCCGGTCATCAGACCGGCCAGGGATCCGCCGACGACGACGATCTTCAGCGCCTCCCTGGCCTGCATCGCCCCTGTGTCCGCGTACTTACCGTGCTTGCGTAGCATCGCAGCCTCCTGCGCATTCGTGGTCTCGGCGACCTCCGCTGGCCGCAACCCCCTATTTTATCCCGGCCGGCGGTGACAGGCCCGTGGCCAGCACCGGCGGCTATGCCCCGCTATTTTTGTTTATTCAAAGTTGTGAAGTCTCAAAATTAGCGGTAGCGTGGCGGCATGCGCACAGACACGACAGCACCCTGGGCAGAGCAGGTGAGACAACTGGGCCTCCGGGCGACCCCGGGCCGGATCGCCTCCCTGCAGTACCTGCGGCAGCACCCGCACAGCACGGCGGCCCAGGTGCACGCCGGCATCCGCACGGAGCTCCCCTCGATCTCCATGCAGTCGGTCCACAACGTCGTCAACGATCTGAGCGCACGCGGTCTCCTGCGTCGCATCGACCTGCCCGGCTCGGGCGGCGCACGCTACGAGACCAACCTGGAGGACAACCACCACCACATGCAGTGCGTCGTGTGCGGACGGCTCGAGGACGTCGAGTGCGTCGTCGGCCACGCGCCCTGCCTGACCCCCGCCGAAGGCCACGGGATGCACACCGTGCTGTCGGCGGAGGTCACCTTCCGGGCCATCTGCATGGACTGCGCCCGCACGAACGACCCCGAGAACACCCACAACGAGAACACCCACTCCCCGATCCACACTCAGGAGAAGACCGATGACTGACCCGATTTCCGGTTGCCCCGTCGCCCACGGCGGACAGGACCCACAGGGCGGGCACGCCCCGCAGGAGGCCCAGGCCGAGCGTAACGAGGCCGACGGCGCCCGTCTGCCGCTCCCCACCGAGGGCAACGCCAACCAGAGCTGGTGGCCCAAGCGCCTCAACGTGCGCCTGCTGGCCCACAACCCGCAGGAGGTCCGGCCCACCGACGCCGGCTTCGACTACGCCGAGGCGTTCAAGCAGCTCGACCTCCCCGAGGTGAAGAAGGACATCGAGCACGTCCTGACCACCTCCGAGGACTGGTGGCCCGCCGACTTCGGGCACTACGGTCCGCTGATCATCCGCATGGCCTGGCACTCCGCCGGCACCTACCGCTCCCACGACGGACGCGGCGGTGGCGGCGCCGGTCAGCAGCGCTTCGCACCCCTGAACAGCTGGCCGGACAACGTGGGCCTGGACAAGGCCCGCCGCGTGCTGTGGCCCGTGAAGAAGAAGTACGGCCAGAACCTCTCCTGGGCCGACCTGATGATCCTCGCCGGCAACGTCGCCCTGGAGTCCATGGGCTTCGAGACCTTCGGCTACAGCGGTGGCCGCGAGGACGTGTGGGAGCCGGAGGACGTCTACTGGGGCTCCGAGACCGACTGGCTGGGCACCAACGCCCGCTACGGCGGCACCAACGAGACCACCCGTAAGCTGCAGAAGCCCTTCGGCGCCACCACCATGGGCCTGATCTACGTGAACCCGGAGGGTCCCGAGGGCCACCCGGACCCGGCCGCCGCGGCACACGACATCCGCGACACCTTCGGCCGCATGGGCATGGACGACGAGGAGACCGTGGCGCTCATCGCCGGCGGCCACACCTTCGGCAAGACCCACGGTGCCGCCCCCGACAACGAGGAGAACGTCGGCGCCGACCCCGAGGAGGCTCCGCTGGAGCGTCAGGGCCTGGGCTGGGAGAACCACAACGGCTCCGGCAAGGGCGACGACCAGATCACCTCCGGCCTGGAGGTCACCTGGACCTACCACCCGACCCGCTGGGACAACGAGTTCTTCCACATCCTGTTCGCCTACGAGTGGGAGCTCACCGAGGGCGAGGGCGGCCACTACCACTGGCGCCCCATCGACGGCGGCGGAGCCGACATGGTCCCCATGGCGCACTCCGACGGTCGCCGCGAGCCGCGCATGCTCACCACCGACATCGCGCTGCGCGTCGACCCGGCCTACGAGAAGGTCTCCCGCAAGTTCAAGGACGACCAGGCCGCGCTCAGCGACGCCTTCGCCCGCGCCTGGTTCAAGCTGACCCACCGCGACATGGGCCCGAAGTCCCGCTACATCGGCCCGGAGGTCCCCTCCGAGGACCTCATCTGGCAGGACCCGCTGCCCGAGGCCGAGGGTGAGGCCATCACCTCCTCCGACGCCGAGGCGATCAAGAAGAGCGTGCTGGACTCCGGACTCAGCGTCTCCCAGCTGGTGAAGACCACCTGGGCCGCCGCGTCCACCTTCCGTGGCACGGACTTCCGTGGCGGCGTCAACGGTGCCCGCATCCGCCTGGAGCCGCAGCGCAGCTGGGAGGCCAACGAGCCCCGTCAGCTCGCCGGTGTCCTGGAGGCCCTGGAGAAGATCCAGAAGGACTTCAACGAGGCCAACGCCCCGCGCCACCTGTCCCTGGCCGACCTGATCGTGCTCGCCGGCAACGCCGCCGTCGAGAAGGCCGCCGCGGACGCCGGTGCGGAGATCACCGTGCCCTTCCACGCGGGCCGCGTCGACGCCTCGCAGGAGCAGACCGACGAGCACAACTTCAGCTTCCTGGAGCCCCTGGCCGACGGTTTCCGCAACTACCAGAGCGCCGACCTGGACATCCCCGCCGAGCACCTGCTCGTCGACAAGGCCGACCTGCTGGGCCTGACCGCCCCGCAGATGACCGCCCTCGTCGGTGGCCTGCGCGTCCTCGGTGCGACCTTCGGTGACACCGACCACGGTGTGCTCACCGACCGTCCCGGCGTGCTCAGCACCGACTTCTTCGTCAACCTGCTGGAGCTGGGCAACGACTGGGTCGCCACCGACGCCGACTCCACCGTCTTCGCCTGCACCGACGCCTCCACGGGCGAGCAGAAGTGGACCGGCACCCGCGCCGACCTGGTGTTCGCCTCGAACTCCGAGCTGCGCGCCCAGGCCGAGGTCTACGCCAGCGACGACGCGAAGGAGAAGTTCGTCAAGGACTTCGTCGCCGCCTGGACGAAGGTCACCGAGGCCGACCGCTTCGACCTGCACCGCTAGTCCGACCTGAGTTAGAGACAGACGAGACAAACGAAAGAAGGCCCGTCCGTTCCGGAAAATTCCGGAAGGGCGGGCCTTCCCCGTGCGCCAGGGGCGAGACAGGCGCTACATCAGGTCGACGAGGACCCCGAGCTCGCGGGCGTCGTACCAGCTCATCAGGTTGTCCTCGCAGTCGCCGAGGGTGATCTCTGCGTCCTCGTCACCCAGGTCGGCGGCGTCGACGATCTCGATGGCCGCGGCCGTCGCCGGCTCATTGCCCTCGTCGTCGACGTGGATGGCGGCGAGCTGCTCCACCGACACCAGTGACGGGTCCAACCGGACCACGGACTCACCCTTGTCCGGCTCCGGGGACGCCGCGGCGTCCTCCAGGTCGACCGAGACAACGACGCGACGGTGCGGGAAACGCTCCTCGTCGCCGATGCCGAGCAGACGCAGGGAGGCGCGGGCGGCCTCCAGGAACGCCGCGTAGGACATCTCCTCGTCGTCGCCGGCGGTGTAGTACTCGCGCAGGGCCGGGGTCAGGGCGAAGGCGACGCCGGAGCGCACGGGCATCTGCCCGTCGCGGGCGAGGCCGCCGAGCATGTCGAAGGTCGCGGGGATGAAGACGCGCATCCTAGTAGGTCCCTTCCAGTCCGAGCAGCCCGGAGATCTCCACGATCGCCCGGTCGAACTGCTGGTAGTACACACCGATCAGACCGGACTCCACCGCGCCCTTGACGTTGAGGATCGAGTCGTCGACGAGGATGCAGTCGCTGACGTCGACCTCGAGACGGTCGGCGGTGATCATGAAGATCTCCGGGTCGGGCTTGTCCACGCCGACCTCACCGGACAGCACGACGGTGTCGACGTAACCGGCCTCCTGCCACGTGCGGATCGGGTCCGCACAGGGGCCACCGGGGTCGTTGGAGAGGATCGCCGTTCCGAAACCCGCGTCCTTGGCCGCGGTGAGGACCTTCCGCCACCGGCGGCGGTCCTCCTCCGCTCCGTCGAGGACGCCACAGTAGTCCACAATCAATGCTCGCATACCTCACATTGTGCCACGCCGGGCGCTATCATCGTCGAGCATGGGGGCTCTACCGGGGAACACCGACGCGACGACACCGCCGACACACGGCAGGAGGGCCTACGTCCCCGTGCCCGGGTTGGTGTATCTGCGCCGTCCGGGCCGTCACGCGGTGCCGGTCACGCAGGACGCACCGGCGTCTGAGGCGGCACCGGTGCAGGACGCCGCGTCGCGGCGTCCCGGTTCCGCCGTCAACGCACGGGTCGCCATGCTCGTGGGCGTCTGGCTCGAGGTCGTCGACGGTCGCCGACCGGTCTCCGCGCTACGTAAGGGACCGTTCTCCCCGCGGGTCACCGAGGACCTGCGGGGGAGGATGCGCCAGGCACTCCCCGCTGCGGCACGGGTGTCTGGGGCGTCCGGTGCACCGTCCTCCCCCGCCGTGCCCTCACGTGTGCTGAGCGTGCACCTTCCCCCGACGCACCCCGAGCGCCTCACCTTCACCGCCAGCGTCCTGCACCACGAACGGGTGCGCGCCGTCGTCGGCCACCTGGCCCGCTACGAGGGCAGGTGGCGCGTCGAGACCGTCACGATGGTCTGACCCTGAGGAACTAGCCGCCGATGATGGTCTTCGGCACCGACTTCTGCTGCTCCTGCTCCTGGGAGGTGCGGGTGTCGGCCGGGTCGTCCACGTTCAACGGTCCCTCGGCCTGCTCCGGCTCCTTGGACTTGAGCTGCTTGCGCACCAGGAAGAGCTGACGGATCGTCTCCTCCTTGATGCCGTCGTTCATCCGGCCGAACATGTCGCCGCCCTCGCGCTGGTACTCGACCAGCGGGTCGCGCTGGGCCATGGCGCGCAGCCCGATGCCCTCCTTGAGGTAGTCCATCTCGTAGAGGTGCTCGCGCCACTTCTGGTCCACCACGTTGAGCACCACGCCGCGTTCCATGCCGCGCATCTGCTCGTCGCCGCCGACGGAGGTGACGGACGCCTCCAGCTCGTCGTACAGCTTGTGGGCGTCCTCCTGCAGTGCGCGCAGCAGCTGCGAGGCGGTGAGCTCGCCGGCCGAACCGTACTCCGTGCCGTCGATCAGCTCGGTGGAGGTCACCGACGGACCGTAGAGGGAGTCCAGCGCGGTCCACAGCTCGTCGAGGTCCCAGTCCTCCACGTAGCCCTCGGCGGTCGCGCCGTCGACGTAGGCGGCGAGGGTGTCGTCCATCATGGTGCGCACGTTGGAGGCGATGTCCTCGCCCTCCAGGATCTGGCGGCGCTCACGGTAGATGACCTTGCGCTGCTCGTTGAGGACCTCGTCGTACTTCAGGACGTTCTTGCGCATCTCGAAGTTGGAGTTCTCCACCTGCGACTGCGCGCCCTTGATGGCGTTGGTGACCATCTTCGAGTCGATCGGCATGTCGTCCGGCACGTTCAGCCGGGTCATGAGGTTCTCCATGGTCTGGCCCACGAAGCGGGTCATCAGGTCGTCGCGCATCGACAGGTAGAACCGGGTCTCGCCCGGGTCACCCTGGCGGGCCGAACGGCCACGCAGCTGGTTGTCGATACGACGCGACTCGTGGCGCTCGGTGGCCAGCACGTAAAGACCGCCGACCTCGGAGACCTTCTCGGCCTCCTCCTTCGACTTGGCACGGGCCTTGACGATCTCCTCGTCCCAGGCCTCCTGGTAGGCCTCCGGGTCCTCGACCGGGTCCAGACCGCGCTCACGCAGGGTGAGGTCGCAGATGATGTCCGGGTTACCGCCGAGCACGATGTCGGTACCACGACCGGCCATGTTCGTCGCCACGGTCACGGCCTTGAGCCGACCCGCCTGGGCGACGAACTCCGCCTCCTTCTCGTGCTGCTTGGCGTTGAGCACGTTGTGGCGGATGTGCCGGGCCTGCAGCAGCTTCGACAGGTACTCCGAACGCTCCACCGAGGTGGTGCCGACCAGCACCGGCTGGCCCTTCTCGACACGCTCGGCGATGTCGTCGGCCACGGCCTCGAACTTCGCCTCCTGCGTCTTGTACACCAGGTCGATGTTGTCGTGACGCTGGTTGGGCTTGTTCGTGGGGATCGCCGCCACGTCCAGCTTGTAGATCGACTTCAGCTCCGCGGCCTCGGTCTCGGCCGTACCGGTCATGCCGGCCAGCTTGTCGTACAGGCGGAAGTAGTTCTGCAGGGTCACCGTGGCCAGGGTCTGGTTCTCGTTCTTGATCTCCACACCCTCCTTCGCCTCGATGGCCTGGTGCATGCCCTCGTTGTACCGGCGGCCGTCGAGGATGCGGCCGGTGAACTCGTCGACGATGACGACCTCACCCTTACGCACGATGTAGTCCTTGTCGCGGGTGAACAGCTCCTTGGCCTTGATGGCGTTGTTCAGGTAGCTGACCAGCTGCGAGTGTTCCGGGGAGTAGAGGTTGTCGATGCCGAGCTGGTCCTCGACGAACTCCACACCCTCCTCCTTGACGCCCACGGTCTTCTTCTTCGGGTCGACCTCGTAGTGGATGTCCAGCGTCATCTTCGGCACGATCCGGGCGAAGGCGGTGAACCACTGCGAGGAACCCGACACCGGACCGGAGATGATCAGCGGGGTACGTGCCTCGTCGATGAGGATCGAGTCGACCTCGTCCACGATGGCGTAGTTGTGGCCACGCTGCACCAGGTCGTCCAGCGAGTGCGCCATGTTGTCGCGCAGGTAGTCGAAGCCGAACTCGTTGTTCGTGCCGTAGGTGACGTCCGCGGCGTAGGCCTTGCGACGGTCCGTCGGACGCTTGCCCGACAGGATCACGTCGGTGTCCAGGCCGAGGAACCGGTGGACACGGCCCATCCACTCCGAGTCACGACGGGCGAGGTAGTCGTTCACGGTGACCACGTGCACGCCCTTGCCGGACAGCCCGTTGAGGTAGGCGGGGAGGACACAGGTCAGGGTCTTGCCCTCACCGGTCTTCATCTCGGCGACGTAGCCCCAGTGCAGGGCCGCACCACCCATGACCTGGACCTTGAAGTGCTTCTGGCCCAGCACCCGCCAGGACGCCTCGCGCGCGGTGGCGAAGGCATCCAGCAGGATGTCGTCGAGGCTCTCACCCTTCTCGAGCCGGGCGCGGAACTCAGCGGTCTTACCCTGCAGTTCCTCGTCCGTGAGGGCGGCGTACTCGTCCTCCTTGGCGATGACCTGGTCGGCGACCGCGGACAGTCGCTTGACGGCGCGGCCTTCACCGAGGCGGAGAATCTTCGAAAGTCCTAGCACGTGCTGCTCGTCCCTTACCTTGTGTTGCACCTGTGGGGTCTTGCCTGAGGCACTCGCACGGCATTTTTGCCCGGGCGCGGTGACGCACCCTGCGAGATCAGTCTTTCAGTCTACCTCCGACACCCTGTCTTGCACAGTGCTCCCGTCCGGCGCCCCGGTCACGGGGACGAACGACGGCGGGCACCGCCGGGGTGGAGAACCACCCCGACGGTGCCCGCCGCGTAGGACGTCCCGCTACTCCTGCGGCCCGTCACTGAGGGCGATCAGACCGTAGTCGTAGGCCCGACGACGGTAGACCACCGACGGACGACCCGTCTCCTCGTTGACGAAGAGGTAGAAGTCGTGTCCCACGAGCTCCATCTCGCTGAGCGCGTCGTCCACGCTGATCGGGGTGGCAGGGTGCTCCTTCTCACGCACGACCCGACCGGGCTGGAACTGCTCGGCGTACGGGTCCTCGTCGAACTGGCCCGGGTTGGTGGCGGCCTCGCGCTCCGCCTCCTGGACCAGGTCCGCCGTCGCCTCGCCCACGGAGACCGGTGCACGGTGGCCGGACCGGGCGATCTTGCGGCGGGCCTTGACCTTGCGCAGGGACCTCTCCATCTTGGCGATGGCGGCGTCCAACGCGGCGTAGAACGAGTCCTCCTTCGCCTCCGCACGGGCGATGTGGCCCTTGCCGGAGGCGGTGATCTGGATGCGGTCGGACTCGTCGGTACGACGCGGGTTGCGCTCGTGCTGGAGCTCCACATGGAAGTACGTGAGAGTCGGGTCGAGCCGTTCCACCTTGGCGAGCTTGGCGTTCACCCGCTCGGCGAAGTGCTCAGGGATCTCCACGTTACGGCCGGTGATCTCCACCTGTGCCTCCGGAGCAGCACCCTCTGCCGTGATGTCCTGCTGGTTCTGGACGGTCATACTCATCCTCCCGGTCTCCGAGCCGCCTGCCACCGGTGAACCGGATTGTCCACCGAGCACATTCCTGGCGACATCTTCCCTCCCGATAGTACCGACGATCCGGGGCTCGCGGTGGGCCGTGGGGGCAGCTACGGGGGCAGCGGCTGGACAGCTACGGGGACACCCCCACCTCACGCCTGCGCAAGCACCACCGCCACCGCGGGAACCACCCCGCGGGCGGCCAGCGCGGTGGCGAAACGTGCCACCGTTGCCCCGGTGGTCGTGACGTCGTCGACGATGCACGCGACCGCCCCGGGTGTCCTGAGCAGACGCCCCGCGCGCCGCACGGCGACGTCGTCGATGTGCAGGTTGGACGCGATGTTCGCCTGCCGCTCACCACGTCCCAGCCCCACCGAGTCGCGGGTGCCGGACGCCAGCGTCGCCGTGGCCACGACGTGGGTCCCCCCGCCCAGGTCGCGTGCGGCGACGACGGCGGACCGTTCGACGACGCACCCGCCGCGGTCACGCGCCGCCCGGCGCGTCGTCGGTGCCGGCAGCAGCACCACCGGCGCGAGACGTGGATCGGTGACCAGCCCCCGTGCGACCAGGTGCCGGACGGTGCCGGCGAGCACCGCACCCGCCACCTGCACCGCCTCCGGGCGCAGGTGCTCCTTGGCCGCCAGGACGACCCCGCGGTACGCCCCACCGTAGGGGCCTGCGGCGAAGACCGGCGGCGAGGCCGTGTCCGCCACCCGCGTCGGCTCACCGCGCAACTGCAGCGCGCAGACCCGGCACAACGCCACCCCGGCCACCGCCCGGGGCGTCCCCGCCCTGCCGCAGGCCAGGCAGTCCTCCCGCCACACCAGGCCGGTGAGCTCCCCCAGCAGTTCCCCCATACGCCCCCTACTTCGTCAGGACCGGGACGGCGCGGGCACCCTGCAGCGCCGGCACCTCGCGCCAGAACCTGGCCTCGGAGTCCCCGACGTCGAGCTGCAGCATCGCCCGCGAGTCCAGGATGTACTGGATGCGTCCGGCCGACCCCACCGCCACGACCGGCGCGGTGATGTTCCGGCTCGACAACGGCGTCGCCTCGGACCCGTCGACGGTGACGACCCACACCGGGGCGTCGTTGGCGCGGGTGCCGACCAGCAGCGTCCCGTCCTCGCGCCAGTCCACCGACAGGGCTGTGTCGCCGACGCGCTGACCGACCTCCATCGGCGTGCCGAGCACGATCTCCCCGTCCTCGTCGTGCTGCAGCACGGCGACGAACAGACGGCCGTTGATCAGCATCGCCGTCCGGGTCCCGTCACGCGAGACGGTGAACACGCTGATGCGCGGGTCGTTGATGTCGAGGGCGTCCAGTGAGGAGGTGTCCACCGTGGACTCGTCCATCTGGATGCCCGAGCCGCTGGGCACCAGCCGGTGGACGCGGCGGCCGTCGGCGACCACGTAGAGACTCTGCGAGTCGCCGCTCCACGACGGACGCGACAGCGAGCGCGCGGACATCACCGTGACCGGGTCGCCGCCCACGTCGCCGACGAGCAGCGAGCGCTCACCGTCGCCGCGGCCGCTGACCGCCGCGATGCGTCCGTCCGTCCGGCACGTCGCCGCGGACTCCAGCTCGCCGGAGGACGTCCACCCCGGCAACGTCTCACCGGAGTCGCCGTCGACCTCCACCAGGGCGCCGTCGCGCAGGGCGCGCAGCGGCTCGTCGACCGTCGCCTCCGGGTCGAAGTCCGAGACGTCGGACAGCGTCCACTCCTCCCGGCCGTCGTCGGTGATCGACATACCGTCGGCGAGGATCCGGTACGGACCGCGCACGTCGGACTTCGCCAGCGTCCAGACCAGCTGGGCGGCGAGGACCTCCCGGTCGTCGACGGAGAGGTCCGTGATGCCGGTGACGTCCACGGTGAACGTCCCGTCCTCCTCCACGGCGGCCTGGATACCGTTACCCGAGGGGAACGCCGTCTCCACGGCGTTCTGCAGCTGGTTGCGCGGCCCGCCGGCCAGCAGGGACACCAGGGAGAAGCCGATGTTCTCCTGACGGTTGTAGATCCACCGCCGGTCCGGGACCAGGAAACGCTTCGTGGGGTCGAGGTAGTAGAGGTCGTGGGCCTGGTACGCGCCGACGAAGTCGCTGCGGTCCAGCACCACCCCGTCCGGCAGGTCGGAGAGCCGCCAACCGGTGTCGCCGCGCTCCAGCGTCACCTCCTCCTCGTACGGGCTGTTCTCCGGCTGGTACACGCCGCCGGAACCCAGCCGCCCGACCACGGTGCCCCGCACCACGTAGGTCACCTCGTCGCCGGAGACCCCGCCGGTGGCGTTGAGGTCCAGGCGGTCGAGGATCAGCGTGGAGGTGCTGTCCTCCCAGCCGTCCGCCGCGGAGGCCGTGAGGAACTCCTTGGCCGCCTGCCGGTTGTTCGCCTGGTAGGTCGAGGCGAGGTAGAAGTCCCGCAGCAGCAGGTCCGGCGGCTGCTCCTCCGAGGGGGTGGGCAGGTTGCTGGCGTCCGGCGCCGAGACGTAGGACGACACCGCCTCCGGTGTCGACTCCCCCGGCAACGTCGTGCACGCCACCAGCCCGCCGGCCAACGCCGCCGTGCCCAGCAGCGCCACCACCTGGCGCACCGCGTCAGTTCTTCGCATCGTCTTCACCGTCATCACCTGACTCCTCACCGTCGGGGCCGAACGCCGAGTCCATGTCCTCCGCCTCCTGCAGGGCCGTACGAAGCTCCTCCTCGGTCAGCCCCTCGAAGGCGCTGAGGTCCACGTCCGAGGACCCCACCGAGCCCGCCGTCACGTCGACCGAGTCGAAACGGTCCGCCGGGGCCGGTTCCTCCTGCTCCACCTCGGGAGCCGCGCCGGGAGCAGCGTCGGACGCCACGTCCACGACCCCGGCTTCTCCGGCCTCTGCGGCAACGTCCGTCACCACCATCTCGGTGACCTCCAGCGGCAGCGGCGAGGTGCGGACCTCCTGGCCGGGACGGCGCGGCAAGGTCAGCCGGAAGCAGGCACCCACACCCAGCTCGCCGGTCGCCTCCAGGCGTCCGCCGTGCAGCTGGGCGTCCTCCTTCGCGATCGCCAGCCCCAGGCCGGTACCGCCGGTCTTGCGCTCACGCGAGGGGTCGGAGCGCCAGAACCGGTTGAACACCAGGTCCGCCTCGCCGGGCTTCAGCCCCATCCCGTGGTCCACCACCGTCACCGCCAACGACTCCGCACCGACCCGCATCGTGACACGCACCGGACGTCCCTCGCTGTGGTCGATGGCGTTGGCCAGCAGGTTACGCAGGATACGTTCGACCCGTCGGGAGTCGACCTCCTCCATCACCGGCTCGTCCGGCAGGTCCAGCTGGATCTCGCTGCCGACCTCCTCGGCCAGGGCACGCAGCTGCCCCATCGTGGACTTCACCACGCCACGGACGTCGATGAGCTCACGCGACAGGTTCGCCACACCGGCGTCGTGCCGGGAGATCTCCAGCAGGTCACCGAGCAGCATCTCGAACCGGTCCAGTTCGGCGTTCATCAGCTCCGAGGCCCGCCGGGTCACCGGGTCGAGGTCCTCCGAGTTCGCGTGGATCAGGTCCGCGGCCATACGCACCGTGGTCAACGGGGTGCGCAGCTCGTGTGAGACGTCCGAGGTGAACTGCTGCTGCAGCGAACCGAACTCCTCGAGCTGGCGGATCTGGTACGACAGGTTCTCCGCCATCTCGTTGAAGCTGATCGCCAGACGCGCCACCTCGTCCTGCCCGTCGACCGCCATACGCTCACGCATGTGGCCGGCGGCGAAACGCTCGGCGATGCGCGAGGCGGTGCGCACCGGCACCGTGAGCTGCTGGGAGAACACCCAGGCGATGACCACGAGCAGCACCATGAGCACCACGGCACCGGCGAGCAGGAGCCCGCGCATCAGCGCCATGGTGGACTCCTCGTTGTCCAGCGGCATCACCAGGTACAGCTCCAGGCCCTGGATGTCCGACTCCACCGGGGACCCGATGACCAGGGCCTTGAAGGAGCCGCCGGAACCGTCCACGGTGGTGTACTGCACCGAGACCTGCCCCTGACGCACGAAGTCACGCAGGCTCTCCGGCACCGGGTTGACCTCCGGGCTGGAGATGTCCCCGCCGGTCAGGTCCGAGGCGATGATCACCGGCTCGTAGACCGTGCCGGTGGAGCCCTGCTCCGAGTCCGCGGTGCGGTCACTCAGCGCGGCGCGGGCGTTGTTGATCCTCAACTGCGGCGACGACGCCGAGTCGGTGTTGCGGATCTGCTCCTCGACGATGCTGCGGGCCCGGTCGATCTCGTCGGTGGCGGCGTTGTACTTGGCGTCCAGCAGCTGCTGGCCGACGAAACTGGTCAGCACGAAACCCAACGCCATGATCACCAGCAACGACGAGGCGAAGACACTGCCGATCACCCGCAGCTGGATGGAGGTGCGCCAGCGCTGGGCTAGCTTCTCGGAGAACTTGCGGGCGAACTGCACCGGGCGGCGCAGGAAGATGCGCATCGCCTCGACCACGCCGATGTCGCCGAGCTCGCCGCGAGGCGCACGACGCGGGTCGGCCTCACCGTCGCCGCCCTGGCGGTCGGAGCGGCCGCGGCCGCGGCGTCCGTCCCCGTCCTTCGCGACGGGCAGGACGTCGCGACCCAGGCGGCCGGCCTCGGTCGCGCCGTCGGCGGCGCCGTCGCCGGCCTCGCCGGGCTGGCCGGGCTGGGCGTCCAGGGCGTCCGGCACCGTCTCGCCGACCTGAGCGTCCAGGGCGCTCTCGGCGTCCTGCGGGTTCCGGGCGCTGTCCCGTGACTTACGTGCCATGGGTCCGGTGTCCTACTCCCCGGTCTTGTAACCGACCCCGCGGACGGTCTGGATGATCGTCGGGTTGTCCGGGTCCTTCTCCACCTTCGAGCGCAACCGCTGGATGTGCACGTTGACCAGGCGGGTGTCGTTGGACTTGCGGTAGCCCCACACCCGCTCCAGCAGCTCCTCGCGGGCGAAGACCTGGCGCGGCCGGGAGGCCAGGGTGGTCAGCAGCTCGAACTCGATCGGGGTCAACGAGATCGGCTTACCGCGACGGGTCACCTGGTGGCCGCCGAAGTCGATGGTGAGGTCGGCGACCTTCACCGACTCCGGGACCTCCTCCGGGGTGCGGCGCAACCGCGCGCGCACCCGGGCGACCAGCTCCTTGGGCTTGAACGGCTTGGGGACGTAGTCGTCCGCGCCGGTCTCCAGGCCCAGGACGACGTCCACCGTGTCGGTCTTCGCGGTGAGCATCACGATCGGCACCGCCGAGAACTCCCGCACCGCGCGGCACACGTCGATGCCGCTCATGCCCGGGAGCATGAGGTCGAGCAGGATGAGGTCGGGGTGCTCGTTCTCCGCGGCCTCCACGGCCTGCGGCCCGTCCCCGACGACGACCGTGTCGAAACCCTCGCCCTGCAGGACGATGGTCAGCATCTCCGAGATTGCGGGGTCGTCGTCGACGACGAGAACTTTCTCTGCCATGGGGATCAGTCTGTCACAAACCATCCTGGTTGGTAGCAGGTCCTCCCCCCTCAACGCGCTCCTAGCCGTCGGTGGAGGGGTCCTCGACGAGACCGTCCACCAGGTCACTGACGGCCTGCTGCAGGTCCGCGGGGTCGCCGGAGTTGTCCAGCGTCCACCAGGGCGAGCGCCACTGCGCCGCCGCCAGCGCGCGGTAGGCCGCCAGCGTGCGCGACTGCAGGTCACCGTCGCGTTCATAGGCGTCGGCGGCACGGTCGGCGTCCTGCTCGGCACGCCCGGCGACACGCCCGGAGGCCACCTCGTCGGGCACGTCGACCAGGATCTGCACGTCCGGCACCGGCGCACCCAGCCCGTCGAACTCCAGCTCGTCGACCCAGGCCACGACCTCACTGTCCACGACGTCGGCCTCCACCACCCCCAGGCGGGCGGCGGAGTAGGCAGCGTTGGACGCCACGTAACGGTCCAGCAGCACCACATAGCCCTCGTCGTCGAAGTCCGCGAGCTCCCCGGCGACCTCCGCCCGGTCGAGGGCGAACAGCGTCGCCATGCCGTGGACGGAGTCGACGAGGTCACCCATGCCGCCGTGCAGGGCGGCGGACGCCAGCTGCGCGTGGACGGACTGCTCGTAGCGGGGGAAGGCCAGCTTCGCCACCGGGATCTCCCGGGAGAGCAGCTCAGCCTCCAGGGCGGTGACGCAGGTGTTCTTACCTGCGCCGTCGATGCCCTCGAACGCGATGATCACGGTGGCGGTCCCCTCTAGTAGCGGTAGTGCTCGGGCTTGAACGGACCCTCGACGTCCACGCCGATGTACTCGGCCTGCTCCTTGGTCAGCTTCGTGAGCTGACCGCCGAGGGCCTCGACGTGGATGCGGGCGACCTTCTCGTCCAGGATCTTCGGCAGACGGTAGACCTCGTTGTCGTAGCGGTCGCCGTCGACGAACAGCTCGATCTGGGCGATGGTCTGGTCGGCGAAGGAGTTCGACATCACGAAGCTCGGGTGGCCGGTGGCGTTGCCCAGGTTGAGCAGGCGTCCCTCGGAGAGCACCACGATGCTGACGACCTCTGCGTCGGCGGCGTCGGTACGCGGGAAGGTGAACTCGTCCACCTGGGGCTTGATGGTGGTGCGGCTGACGTCCGTACGGTGCAGCAGCGAGGCCATGTCGATCTCGTTGTCGAAGTGGCCGATGTTGCCGAGCAGGGCGTGGTTCTTCATCTTGCGCATCTGCTCGAAGGTGATGATGCCCAGGTTGCCGGTGGAGGTGATGACGATGTCGGCCTCGCCGATCGCGTCGTCCACGGTGACCACCGGGAAGCCGTCCATCAGTGCCTGCAGGGCGTTGATCGGGTCGGCCTCGGTGACCTTCACCCGGGCACCCTGGCCCTTGAACGCCTCGGCGACGCCCTTGCCCACGTCACCGTAGCCGCAGACGAGCACGGCCTTGCCGCCGACGAGCATGTCGGTGGCACGGTTGATGCCGTCCAGCAGGCTGTGGCGGGTGCCGTAGCGGTTGTCGAACTTGGACTTGGTGACCGCGTCGTTGACGTTCATCGCCGGGAACGGCAGGGTGCCCTGCTCGGCGAAGTGGTAGAGACGGTGCACACCGGTGGTGGTCTCCTCGGTGACGCCCTTGACGGACTTCGCGGCCTCGCTCCAGCGGGAGTCGTCCTCGCCGAAGACGCGGGCGAGCATGCCCAGGAAGGCCTGGTACTCGTCGGAGTCCTCGTCGGTGGGCTCCGGCACGATGCCGTTGCCCTCGAACTCGCTGCCGGTGATGACGGCCATGGTGGCGTCGCCACCGTCGTCGAGGATCATGTTGGGGCGCACGTCGCCCCAGGAGAAGATCTGCTCCAGGCACCACCAGTACTCGTCGAGGGTCTCACCCTTCCACGCGAACACCGGGACGCCCTGCGGGTCCTCCGGGGTGCCGGCGCCGACGACCACGGCGGCGGCCGCCTCGTCCTGCGTGGAGAAGATGTTGCAAGACGCCCACCGGACCTCGGCGCCGAGGGCGGTGAGAGTCTCGATGAGCACGGCGGTCTGCACCGTCATGTGGATCGAGCCGGCGATGCGGGCGCCCGCCAGGGGCTGCTCCTCGCCGTACTCGCGACGCAGCTCCATCAGGCCGGGCATCTCGTACTCGGCGAGGCGGATCTGGTGACGACCCGCCTCCGCGAGGGAGAGGTCCCGGACCTTGAACTGGAGCGGGGTGCCGTTGGCGCCGGTGCCGTCGTGGGTGTCGACGGTCGGTGCGACGAAGTCTGCCATGGGGTGATTGCTCCTCGAAACGTCAGGAATGTACTGGGGTGTACTGGATGGTGGAAGTTGCCGGGCTACCTCCGGTCAACCCTATCCCCCGCAGGCCGTGCCCGGCGCACGGAGGGGTCTGCTGGCCCGGTCGCCGGCCCGGTGTCAGCTGAGTGCTTCGACGACGGTCTCCAGACCGTCCGGCGCCTCATCGCCCGCGGACTCCAGTTCGCGGTCCAGCACCTCGAGGGCGACCTCCTGGAGGTCGTCCGGGCACTGCCCGATGCCCTCACGGATGAAAGGGTGCTCGTCGGCGACGGTGGCCGAGGTAAACGGCGCCCCCGACCAGATGGCGGCCACGGTCGCCGCGCACAGTCCGTTGATGTAGTCGGGGTCCACCCCCCGGCCGGCGGCTCCGCCGGCGTCCGTGTCCAGCGCGAGGGCACAGGCGTCCCTCAGACCCTCGGCAAGCGCCTCCCCCTCCAGGTCGTCGCAGTCAGCGAGGAACTCGGTGTTCGTGTCGTCGGCGAAGACGGTCTCGTCCCAGGTGCTCATGTCTCATTTCCCTCTCGTGGTCGTGTCCTGCCACCGAGCGTAGTCGGCGGCGTCCGGTCGCGACAGACGGACCACCCGCCTCCCCGCGCGGTCGGCGCGGGCGGTGCCCGTGGGTCCGATTTCACGGGCGCTCGGCCGAAAAATCACGATTTCGTCTCGACGTCACGATCCAGGAAAAGCGGCGAACGACCGGCGATTCTCGCGGAGACGCCCATCAAAACCCCACGACAAACACAGGTTCCCGTGAAGTTAGGTAACGTTCGGGTCTTTCATGGCGTTAGATACGGATGATAGGGTTACGGCAGATTGTGATCTAACCGTGACATTCCAGTGCCACGCCATCACGCCACGGACGACGACCCCGGACGGAAGGAGGGACACCGTGGACTACGAGCTCGAACCCGAACGACAGGACGAGGAAGCCTCGGCCACCGACGGCGGGACCACCGAACACCACGAGTCTCTGCTGCGTGACGAAGCCGCGCGGGCCTCGCGCGCCAACCGCATCCTGGGATCCTTCGTCGTCGCCGGCCTGGCCGCCGCCGCGATCCTCGCCGTCGTCACCTGGCAGAACGTGTCCCCGGGTCACGACGACGACCGCGCCGCCGTCGAGGAGGCCGCCGCCGGCGACAACCTGTCGTCGTCCACCTCCCCCTCCGCCCCGACCACGGGGAACTCCGGCACGTCGGAGACCGACCTGCCGGACTACGGGCGCGGCGAGGACGACCCCGCCGGTGACTCACGCGCCGACCTCGCCACCCCGCTGACCGCGGACCGGTACGCACCGCCGAACGCCTGGAGCGGCGACGAGTTCGTGACGCCCCGCGCCACCCCGGACGACGGCGGTACCGACGACTCCGGCGACAGCGGCAACTCCGGAGACGCCGGGGGAACTGACGACCTGGACGACTCCGGGGACACCGGCGACAACGCAGGTGAGGAGACGCCCACGGACGACGGCGGTGTCTCGCAGCTGCCCTCGCTGACCGACCTCCTGCCGTCGCTCAGCAACCTGCCGGACATCCCCGGGGAGACCGACGGGTCCACCACCGGCGAGCCCTCCGAGTCCACCGACACCGGCGAGCCCTCGGAGTCCACTGAAACTCCCGCACCGTCAGAGCCGTCAGAGCCGTCTGAGCCTTCGGGGACGACCGCGCCAGACAACTCCGGGGAGAGCTCCGTCTCCCCCACGAACGAGGGCGCCGGCGACGACAACGACGACGAGGAGACCGGGGACACCACCGGTGGCGACACCGACCAGTCCGACTCGGTCACCGACACCACCGGCCCCACCCCCTAAGACAAACGCCGAGAAAACAGCGCGGCCCGGCCCTTCGAGGACCGGGCCGCGCTGCGTATGTCTGCGGTGTCAGCCGACCGAAGCCACGAAGAACTGGCCGGAGTCACCGGAGGCCACCGGCCGCGCCGTGACATCCGACGACGAGGCCGGCACCCACGCCGCCTGACCAGCAGCGAGCACCACTCCCCGCCCGTCGGCGCCACCGACCTCCACCGAGCCCTCGGTGGCCAGGACGATCGACGGCCCCTGAACGTCCACCGTGGAACCGTCCACCGCCCGCAGGCGGAACTCCGGCACCGGCACGATGAACGTCCCGTCCTCCCGGGGGCGCTGCACCGGGTCCGGGGTCGCGGAGAAGTCCACGACCTTCATCAGCTCCGGCACGTCCACGTGCTTGGTGGTCAGCCCACCGCGAAGCACGTTGTTGGAGTTCGCCATGACCTCCACGCCGGTGCCCTTCAGGTAGGCGTGCAGGTTGCCGGCTGCCAGGAACAACGCCTGCCCCGGTTCCAGGACCACATGGTTGAGCAGCAACGACACGAGGATGCCCGCGTCGCCCGGGTGCTGCTCCGACAGGTCCAGGGCGGCCTGCGCCGGGCCCGCCATCCACGCCTCGGCCGTCCCCTCGTCGACGGCGGCGATGAGTCGACGGCAGGCGTCGAGCACCGCGTCGATCAGCTCCAGCCGCCGCTGCGGCGGCAACGAGATCCACGTGGTCACCAGGGCGCGCAGCCCCTCCGCGTCGCCAGCGACGCCGCTGAGCAGGTCGGTGTAGCGGTCCAGCTCGGGCACGCCCAGGGCGGCCAGCAGCGCGCGGGTGCGCTCCACCGGACGGAAACCGGCGAGCGCCTCGAAGCGGGTCAGGCCGACGAGCAGCTCGGGCTTGTGGTTGTCGTCCTTGTAGTTGCGGCTCGGCGAACCGAGCGGCAGGCCAGCCTCGTTCTCCCGGGCGTAGCCTTCCCGTGCCTGGTCCAGCGTGGGGTGCGCCTGCAGGCTCAGCGCCTGGTCGGCTGCGAGCAACTTGAGCAGGAACGGCAGGCGTCCGCCCGTCGCGCTGTCCCCCAGCTCAGAGTCGGGGTCTGCGGAGATGCGCTGCAGCAGGTCGGCGCTCTCCCCCGGACGCGCACCCGGGAGCGCGCTGGGCGCCTCGGGGTGGGCGCCGTACCAGAGCTCCGCCTCCGGGTGCGGGCTCGGGGACGGCCGTCCCGTGAGCTCGGCGAGCGCGGTCCTCGAACCCCAGGCGTAGTTACGCAGGCTGCCCTCCATCAGGGCGACGCCGGACGTGGACGTGCCGTCGAGGACCTGCTTCGGGGACGTCTCAGGCACGGATCACCGCCAGTGCCTTGTCCACGATCTCCTGGACACGGCCGGTGGTGGCCGCCTCGACGTTGAGCCGCAGCAGCGGTTCGGTGTTCGAGGCACGGATGTTGAACCAGGACCCGTCGGCCAGCTCCACGGTGACGCCGTCGAGGTCGTCGGTGGAGGACGTCTCGTCGGCGAAGGCCTCCACGACGGCGGCGGTGCGCCCGTCCTGGTCGGCGACCTCGGAGTTGATCTCGCCGGACGCCTCGTAGCGGCCGTAGGCCTTCTTCAGCTCGGAGAGCGGACGGTCCTGGCCGCCCAGAGTGGCCAGCACGTGGAGCGCGGCCAGCATGCCGGAGTCGGCGTTGAAGAACTCGGAGAAGTAGTAGTGGGCGGAGTGCTCGCCGCCGAAGACGGCGTTCTCCTCCGCCATCTGCGCCTTGATGAAGGAGTGCCCCACCCGGGTGCGCACCGGGGTGCCGCCGTGCTCGCGGACGATCTCCGGCACCGCCTTCGAGGTGATGAGGTTGTGGATGATCGTGGCACCGGGGTGGTCGGCGAGGTAACGCTCGGCGATGATGCCGCAGATCGCCGACGGGGAGACCGCGTCGCCCCGCTCGTCGACGATGAAGCAGCGGTCGGCGTCGCCGTCGAAGGCCACACCCAGGTCCGCGCCCTGCTCCACGGTGAACTTCTGCAGGTCCACGATGTTCTCCGGGGCCAGCGGGTTGGCCTCGTGGTTCGGGAAGTTGCCGTCGAGCTCGAAGTAGAGGTCCTTGACGGTCACCGGCACCCCGGAGTCCTCGCCGAGGACGGCGGGGACGGTGAGCCCGCCCATGCCGTTGCCGGCGTCCACCGCCACGGTGAGCGGGCGGATGTCCAGCGGCACGAGGTCGTGGAGGAAGGCGGCGTAGTCGGCCAGCACGTCCTTCGTCGTCCCGGCGCCCGCCGCGCCGTCGTAGGACGGGACGCCGGCGACGAGCATGTCGGTGATCTCACCGAGGCCGGTCTTCTGGCCGACTGGGCGTGCGCCGGAACGGCACAGCTTGATGCCGTTGTAGCGCGCGGGGTTGTGGGAGGCGGTGAACATCGCCCCGGGGCAGTCCATGCTGCCGGAGGCGTAGTACAACTCGTCGGTGGAGGTCAGTCCGAGGGAGACGGTGTCGAGCCCCTGGCCCCGGACCCCCTCGGCGAAGGCCTCGGAGAGCTCTGGTGAGCTGTCGCGCATGTCGTGGCCGATGACGACCGTCGCGGCACCCTCCCCCCGCATGAGCAGGCCGAAAGCGGCCCCCGTGTCGCGCACGAGGTCTGCGTCGATACCGTCGCCCACGACGCCACGCACGTCGTACGCCTTGATGACGGAGGCGATGGCCTCCCGGTCTCGCTGTGTCATGTCAACTCTCCTGGTGTTCTTCTCGGATCATTCGCCGTCGTAGCGCACTGCGCGCAGATGACGCTGGGGGGCTCGTCCCGGCAGGTTCCGCCGTGAGGGGTGATGGCCGGACGGTTGCGGGATGTCGGTGCGGCGCACGACCCGGGACACCGGGTGCCGCTGTGCCGACGTGAGCTTGTCGATGGCGCTCTCGACCGGGTAGCCGTTGTCGCTCCCGGACTCGAGTGCCGCGGCGAGGGCCTGCATCTCCTCGTCGGTGAAGTCCTCGTCGGTGATGTCGTCGGCGATGTCGGGGACACCGCCGGCGTACGAGGCCGCCTGCACAGGTTCCTCCGGGAACAGATCCTCCGTGCGCTGCAGCCCCCACCCTTCGGGGACGGTCAGTCTGGAGAGATGACGGTCGCACAGATCCCAGCTGTGCGGATCGTCCCCGGGCTCCAGGGGGTTGACGGTCGCCGTGCGGGCGGCATAGTTGTAGCGCAGGGTGGCGATCGCACGGGACCCGCAGCCGGGCCTGGAACACTGTCGGTAGTCAGTCACGGAGACCATCCTAGTCCCGGAGACCACCGTCGCGCCGGACGAGCCGACCCCGCCTGTCGGACCCGGGGACGCGCCGCGGTCAGGTCTAGGATCGTGGACATGACGCGTCCCTCCACACCCCGGTCCCCCTCCCCGGACCGTTCCGCGCCCCGGGCCCTGGCCAGGGACACCCGCGGGCACGGCCTGCGGGGCGTGCTGATGCCGCGGCTGCCGCGCTACGCCACCCGCGCGGAGCTCTTCGACACCGCGGTGCTGGACGCCTACGCGCCGGTGCTCGAGCAGTTCGGTGACCGGCTGAACGGGCTGGACGTTGCGATCGACCTGGTGCCCCGCATGCGCCTGGAGTCCGCCACCGCCCACTGGTCGGACGAGGTCGCCGCCGACGGTCAGGTGCCCCTGGGCCGGCTGGTCCCCGCCGGCGTGGACGAGACCGGGTCCCCCACCCGTCCCCGACTGATCATCTTCCGGCGGCCCATCGAGCAGCGCTCGGCCGACCGGCTGGAGACCGAGGACTGGCTGCGGTTCGTGATCGCCCGCCTGGTCTCGACCTACCTCAACGTCGAACCCGAGGTCATCGACCCCGGGTTCAGCTGGGAATGAGCGGCAGGGTCGGACTCAGCCGAGCCGCTTCTTGAGACGGCGGCGTTCGCGCTCGGACAGCCCACCCCAGATACCGAAACGCTCGTCGTGCTCGAGTGCGTACTCGAGGCACTCGTCGCGCACGCCGCAGGCCCGGCAGATGCGCTTGGCCTCGCGGGTGGAGCCGCCCTTCTCGGGGAAGAACGCCTCGGGGTCGGTCTGGGCGCAGAGAGCCTGCTCCTGCCAGTCCTGCTCCACCGCGTCGAAGAGGAGGTCGAAGTCCTCCGTCAGATCCGAGAACGCGCTGGGCGTGAAGTCGTCGATTCCGCCGCGGAGCAGGTCGGGGAGTTCCCCTGACGCCCCAGTACCGCCTGCGCGGCTGGAACGGACCTCGTCGCCGTCCACGGCTGCGGACCCCTCTGAGAAGGGACCACGAAAGGCGTCCGCCGGGTTGTCCACCGTTGTCTCCTCACTGAAATCCGCCGTGCCGGTCTTCCACCGGCCTCTTCCTACAGGAAAGATTACACACGGGTAATTCCATAGCGTCAACCTTTCGCTGACGCCGGTAGATCCCATCCGTCACATGAGTCACACGCGTAACGGTATGCGGGCCCCGGAGCGCATTCACAGCGTCCTGACAGACACGACATGGGGAGAATCAGGCGAGGTTAACCACTACATATAGACGTCAGGGGCCGGAATCCGGCCCCTGAGACACAAGATATCGAAATATTTTCGTTCAGCCCGAGCCTGCCCCGTACGGGGGTCAGACGTCGCTGGAGTAACGCAGGCCACCGTCCGGCAGCACGACCCCGGGCCACACCCGGGCACCGCCCTGAAGTTCACAGCGCGCACCGACGACGGCGCCCTCGCCGACCACGGTGTCGCGCAGGTGGGCACGGGCGCCGATCCGGGCGCCGGCGGCGACCACGCAGCGCTCCACCGTCGCGCCCGCCTCGATCTCCACACCGTCGAAGACCACCGAGGTGTCCACGCGGGCACCCGCGCCGATCTCCGCACCGCGGCCGATGACCGTGCCGCCGAGGAGCAGCGCCCCGCCGGCGACGGCGGCGGACTCGTCGACGAGCGCCTCGCCGTTGCGTCCCGCCAGCAGCGGTGACGGGGCGATCCCGCGCACCAGGTCCGAGGACCCGCGCACGAAATCGTCCGGCGTCCCGAGGTCACGCCAGTACGCCTGGTCCACGTGACCGTAGAGGCGACGCCCCTTCACCAGCAGGTCGGGGAAGACGTCACGCTCCACGGAGACCACACGGCCCTCCGGGATGGACTCGATGACGTCGCGCTGGAAGACGTAGCAGCCGGCGTTGATCTGGTCCGTGGGCGGATCCTCCGCCTTCTCCAGGAACGCCTCCACCCGGCCGTCCTCCGCGGTGGGGACGCAGCCGAAGGCGCGCGGGTCGGCGACCCGCAGCAGGTGCAGGCTCACGTCCGCGTCATTGTCCACGTGGGTGCGCAGGACCGCGTTGAGGTCCGTGCCGCCCAGGATGTCGCCGTTGAAGATCATGGCCCGGTCGTGCCGCAGCTTCGACAGCACGTTACGGATGCCGCCGCCGGTGCCGAGGGGAGAGTCCTCGACAACGTACTCGATCTCCAGGCCCATCTCGGAGCCGTCACCGAAGTGCTCCTCGAAGACCTCGGCCTTGAAGGAGGTGCCGAGCACGACGTGGGTCATGCCCGCCTCACGGATCCGGCCGAGCAGGTGCTGCAGGAACGGGTAGCCCGCCACCGGCAGCATCGGCTTCGGGATGGAGTTGGTCAGGGGCCGCAGACGCGTTCCCTTGCCGCCGACGAGGATGACCGCGTCGGTGTTGGCGGCGAGGTCGGAGTTGACGTCCGCAGCGGTCTCAGGGGTCGTGTCAGGGGTCGAGGGTGAGGGATTGTCTCGTTCGTCACTGTTCACCCTTGGGAGGTTATCCGATCGAACGCAGTTCCGCCGTCAACGGCGCGCCCGCTTCGCCAGTGCGACCGCCACGGCCCCCCTGAGCCTCAACCCCGCCCACAGCGCCGCGCGCACCGGCGCCTGCCACCACGCCGACAACCGGTCCGCCTGGAAGCGGTAGGCGCTGTCGTGGTGCGCCGGCAGGGTGATCTCCGGGTGCTTGCCCGCCGAGTGCCCCTTGGCATGGGTGATCTCCGCGGACGGGGTGAACACGTTCTCCCAGCCCGCCCGGGTCAGGCGGTCGCCCAGGTCCACGTCCTCCATGTACATGAAGTAACGCTCGTCGAAGCCGCCCACGGCGTCGAAGGCCTCCCACCGCAGCAGCTGGCACGACCCCGACAGCCAGCCGGACGTACGCTCCCGGTTCATCACCGCGTCCGCCAGGTAGCGGCGGGTGAACGGGTTGCCCTTCCACACCGGTGCCAGCAGCGCGTGGCCGATGCCCGCGCCCAGGGTCGGCACCGAGCGTGCCGAGGGGTACACCGTGCCGTCGACCTCACGGATCAACGGGCCCACCGCCCCGGCACGCGGGTGCCGGCGGGCGGCCTCGACCATGCGGTCGATCGCACCCTCGTCGAAGACCACGTCCGGGTTGGAGATCACCAGGAACTCCCCGTCGATCTCACCGGCCTCCCGGCGCGCCCGCAACGCCTCCACCCCGGCGTTCATCCCGGCGCCGTAGCCGATGTTGCCGCCGGTACGCAGCAGCTCCACGCCCTCGCGGGCGGTCGCCGCCTCAGGGGCCCCGTCGGTCGAGCCGTTGTCGGCCATGACCACGACCGCGCCCTGTCCGGACGCGGCGGGCACGGAGTCCAGGAATCGGGTGAGGTACTCCCCCGGCGAGTAGGTGACGGTGATGACGGCGATCGGTTTCACGGGAGTTCACCCTAGTCGATAACCGGCCCCGAGACCCCGTCGCAACGCATCGCGCCAGTCCGGTGGCGTGCGCCCGGTGCGCGTGGACCATGCCTCCAGGTCCAGGACGGACCACGGGGGACGCGCCGCCGGCGTGGGCCACTCCTGGGTGGTGCACGGGCTCACCCTCGCGGGGTCGTGGCCGGTGCAGCGGAAGACCTCGCGGGCCAGCCCGCACCAGGACACCGGCTCGCCGGAGTTCGTGAGGTTGAGGATCTCGGGCGCGGGGCCGGCGCCTACCTGCTCCCCTGCCAGGGCCCACAGCTCCGCGGCCAGGTCCGCGGCGAACGTCGGACGTCCCACCTGGTCGTCGACGACCTTCGGGTCCACGCCGTTGTCGGCCAGGGTGGCCATCACCGAGACGAAGTCTCGTCCGGGGGCCTCGGGTCCCGACCAGACCCACGAGGTGCGCACCACGGTGCCGCCGGCCTCGAGCACCGCCAGCTCGCCCTCTCGTTTCGTCCGGCCGTACTCGTTGGCCGGCCACACCGGGTCGTCCGGACGCCAGCCTCGTCCTCCCTCGGGCGCGGTGCCGGAGAAGACGTAGTCGGTGGAGACGTGGATGAACCCGACCCCGGCGTCGCGCGCCACCCGGGCGAGTTCGCCGGGGGCGACGGCGTTGACCGCCTCCACGGTGGCGCGGTTCGCGTCGTCCTCCGCGCCGTCCACGTCCGTCCAGGCGGCCGTGTTGATGATCACGTGCGGCGCGTCCCCGTGGGGCGCGCCACCGGCCAGCAGGGCCCCGGCCGTCCCGCGGAAGGCCTCGGTCCCCGCGGTCGAGAGGTCCAGGTCCGCGCGGGACAGACCCACGCCCCCGAGCGCCACGAGACACCGTCCGACCTGGCCCTGTGCACCGGTCACCCATACCGTCACTGTGCGTGAACCTCCTGCGTGCCGGGCGCGGACACCGATGTGCCTGCGGCGTGACCCGGTACTACGATCGGGCACCGACTCTACGCTGGCCGGCCCCTGACCGGCCGCTCGCGCGGGCGCGTGTTCGCGACGTGATCCGGGCAACCACCGTGGTAACTAGTAGAGTCCCCCCTATCTTGTGTACATATCGACGAACCCCGCCGAAAGGTCTGGAATGAGCGACGCTGACAGGTCTCCGCGCAACGACCGTGGAGACGCCCCCCGTCACGGCGGTCGGCACCACCGCCGCGACGAGGTGGCCCCACGGGCCGAGAGGCCCCGTCAGACCGGACAGTCCAGCCAGACCGGGCCGGACGGCCAGCCGCGGCGGGCCCGTCACAGCCGGCCCTCCAACGGCAGGCAGACCGAGGGCACCAATGCAGGACGCTCCTCGCGCACCGTCGCCGGTGCCGCCACCGGCACGGCCGTGGCCGGGCACCGCCAGCTCGGTTCGACACCGGTCAAGGTGGTTCTCGCCCTGCTGTCGGCGATCATGCTCGTCGGCGGAGGCTTCGCCCACGCCTTGTTCGGCAACCTCAACTCCGACATCAGCCAGGCCGGCGGCCTTGACCTCGGCGACCAGGCCGACGGTGCCACAGACATCCTGCTGGTCGGCATCGACTCGCGCACCAACGCCCGCGGCGAGCCCCTGACCCAGGAGCAGATCGACACGCTCCGCGCAGGTGAGGAAGAAACGACCAGTACAGACACGATCATCCTGATCCGCGTGCCCAACGACGGTTCCTCGGCGACGGCCGTGTCCCTCCCCCGCGACACCTACGTCGACGGCGGCTCCGAACTGGGCAACCAGAAGATCAACGCGATCTACGGTCAGACGAAGTTCTACAAGGAGGAGGAGCTCCAGGAGAAGGCTGTCAACTCCGGCGAGACCCCCGACGAGCAGGAGATCGAGAACGAGTCCTCGCAGGCCGGCCGCGAGGCACTCATCAGCACGGTCGCGGACGTCACCGGGATCACCGTCGACCACTACGCCGAGGTCGGTCTGATGGGCTTCGTGAGCCTCACCAACGCCGTCGGCGGGGTCGACGTCTGCCTCAACAACGCCGTCGACGAGCCGCTCTCCGGCGCGAAGTTCCCCGCCGGCGAACAGACGCTGAGCGGGCCGGACGCCCTGAGTTTCGTCCGCCAGCGCCACGACCTCCCCCGCGGCGACCTGGACCGCATCACCCGCCAGCAGGTCTACATGGCGAGCCTGGCCAACAAGGTGCTGAGCACCTCCACGCTGACCAACCCGTCCGCCCTGAGCAAGCTGCGTAAGGCCATCGAGGACTCCGTGGTCCTGGACGAGGGGTGGGACGTGATGGGCCTCGCCACCCAGATGCAGAACCTGACCGGCGGCAACGTGACCTTCCAGACCATCCCGGTGACCAGCATCGACGGCACCAGCGACGACGGGCAGTCGGTGGTGACCATCGACAAGAACCAGGTCCACAGCTTCTTCGACGACCTGCTCGGTGACGACTCCGACAGCGACTCCGAGGATTCCGACGACTCCGACTCCGAGGACTCCGCCAGCGACATCGAGGACTACGAGCCCTCCGAGTCCACCGTCTCGGTCTACAACGCCAGCGGTGTCAGCGGGCTCGCCGCCCGCGTGGGCGACCTGGTCTCCGGCGCCGGCTACGGCATGGGCGAGGTCGGCAATGCCGACGAGACCGGCATCTCCGAGAGCCAGGTCAACGTCGCCGACGAGAACGACCCTGCGGCACGGGGCCTGGCCGACCAGCTCGGCGGGCTGACCGTGGTCGAGGACTCCAGCCTGGAGCCCGGTGAGATCAGGGTGACCCTGGCCGGCACCTACGACGGCCCCGGCACCTCCGAGACCGGTGTCGACGAGCCGCTGCCCGCCGTGGGCGAGTCCGGCTCCTCGGGCGGCTCGGGCAGCTCCGACAACGTGGGCACGCCCGGCGAGGACGCCACCGGTGGCGACGTGCTCGGCGAGAACGAGAGCGCCGAGGGCAGCGATTCCGGTGACTCCGGGACCGTCGGCAACACCGGCACCCCGGAGCAGTCGGACGCCACCAGCGACCGTGGCGCGATCGACGCCGGCGGCGACGGCCCGATGTGCATCAACTGATCCGCCGCCGGCGTCAGTAGCGCCGCGTCCGCACGGTCGGGGCGCAGGACGCCACGGCGTGGGGGATCGCCTCGGCGATACGGCTCGCCGACGTCGGGGCGTGCCCCGCCGGGGTCCGGGCCGACAACTCGGCGGCCACGGCATGCAGCACCACCGCCTGGGGTGCCGGGAAAGCAGCCTTCCACCGGGGACGACGCCCGTCACCGTCGTCCGGCAACGAGGGACGTCCCTGCGCTGCCTTCGCTTCGTCACCGAACATCGCCTCTCTCTCCGCGGCCAGGGCCCCGAGGATCCCGGAGAGCACGTCCCCGGAACCCGGGGTCGCCCCCCAGGACGATCCGGCGTCGATGCAGGACACCGCCCTGCCGTCCGTGACCAGCGTGCGCCGGCCCTTGAGCAGCACCGCGCAGTTCAGCGCATCCGACAGCGCCACGACCGCGCCGATGCGGTCCTCGTCGGGGTCGGGGACCTCGGGGAACACCTCGGCCAGCCGGCGGAACTCTCCGGCGTGCGGGGTCAGCAGCGTGGCCGCCGGGGCCTCGTCGCGCAGGGCCCGCCCCTGCAGCGCGGTGCGCAGGTCCCCACGTCCGGCGAGCAGGGTGATCGCGTCGGCGTCGAGCACCAACGGTTCCGGGCGGCCGAGCAGTTCGGCTAGCTCACCGGCGGCGTCCTCCCCGGTGCCCCTTCCTGGTCCCGCCACCCAGGCCTGCACGCGGCCGGTGCGCGCCACGCCCGGCGACCACACGACCTCGGGGCAGGCCCGGACGACCTCCGCTGCGGCTGTCTGCGCTGCTTCTCCCCCGCCCAGCCCCACGTAACGCACCATCGAGCTGGTCGTGCGTACCGCCGCCGTCGTGGTGAGCACGCCCGCCCCCGGGTACACCGCCGAGCCGGCGCACACTCCGACCACCCCGCCGGAGTACTTGTCGTCGTCGGGGCCGGGCTCGTGCGCACCGTCGGCATGGGCGCGTCCGATCCCGTTAAGCAGCAGGGTTCCGGAGACGTCGTACTCCTCGTCCATGGGGCGTTCGCACCCCGGGGTCACCGCGCGCACGGTGGTCACCGACAGTCTGGCCCTGTCCCGCACGGTCCCGGACAACCCCGCGGAGATCGTCCGCTCCGGATCCAGGCCCGCGTCGGCGAGCAGCACCTGCCCGCAGTAGGCGCTCACCGCGTGCGCCCGGCGCAGCCCACCGAAGGTGACGGTCACGTCGGCGATGACGTGCGCCGGCACCCGGGTCCGCGTCAGCACCGTCAGTCCCGGCATGTTCCACTCCTCGGCACGGGGGTCCGGCGGGTCCTCCACGTCGACCATCGCCGGGGTGGCGCCGGTGTCCGCGGCGATCCCGGAGGGCACGTCCACGGCGAGAACGGGCACGAACCAGGCCGTGGCGTAGGCGAACAGCACCGCCGGCCCCTGCGACAGACCGCCGTCCCCGCCGATGCCGAGCACCCCGTCGACGACCAGCCGGTGGTGCGAGGGACGGCGCCACACACTGTCCACCTCGACCACGGTGCCGCCGGCGGCGAGAAAGGCGTCCAACGCGGGTCGGTGCACCCGCCCGTCGCGTCCGAACAGGACGGCGTCCACCGACCATCCCTCGGCCGCCAGCTCCGCGGCGGCGTACAGGGCGTCGCCGCCGTTGCCGCCGCCACCGGCGGCGACCAGGACCCGGTCGTCGGCGCTGAGCCGGTTGTCGCGGGCGAGCATCACCCGCGCGGCCTGCGCCACGGCCGACGCCGCCGAGCGCATCAGCGCGTCCGGCCCGTCCTGCGCCTCCAGGAGCGGACGCTCCGCGGCGCGGACCTCCCCGACGGTGAACACCTCACCCTGCAGACTGCCCGGGACCTCGTAGTTTCTCGGCGACGCTTCCTGCTGACTCATACCCACACGCTACGGCCCGGTAATGTCTCTTCGCATGGACACCACCGCCGTACCCTCCCCCGCCAAAGTGGAACCTGCCGTGCGCACGCCCTGGCGGACGTGGGTCTCGGTGACCCTGGTCGGGTACGCCGGGGTCATCCTGGCGCTCACCACGCTGAAGTCCTTCTACACCATCGGGCTGCTGTGGAAGCCGGAGAACCAGCGGGTCCGCCAGCTGCGTCTCGTGCCCTTCGGCATCATCGAGGACTCCTCGACCACCTTCGGCTGGGTCTTCGACATCCTCGGCAACCTCGCCCTGTTCGTGCCGCTGGGCATGATGCTGATGGTCCTGTCCTGCCGGTGGAGGTGGACGGTGGGCATCGCCGCCCTGTTCAGCCTGGGCATCGAGGTCTCGCAGTACGTGTTCTCCCTGGGACGCTCGGACGTGACCGACCTGATCTGCAACACCGCCGGTGCCGCCCTCGGCGCCTGGATCGCCTGCTGGTTCGCCTCGCGTCCGGTGTGGTCGAAGAGGTGGCAGACCGTACTCACCGCGGCCGTGGGGCTGGCGGTGCTGGTCTTCGTGGTGCTGGTGATCCTGGGCCCGGCGCTCGGCGACCCGGACAAGGTCGTCGGGTGACCGGACGCTACCGCTAGTGTGGTCGCCATGGATCTGCTGTCCCCCTTCCTCGCGACCGACCCCGCCTCCCCCCGCCTGACGACCTACACGGACGCCGGGCGCATGGAACTCTCCGCCGCCACCCTGGCCAACTGGGCCGCCAAGGGCGGCAACCTCATGGCTGGTGAGCTGGGGCTGGGCCCCGGTGACGTGGTCGTGGTGGACGCACCGGCGGACTGGATGCCCGCCGCCATCGTCGTCGGCTGCTGGCGGGCCGGGGTCGCGGTGTGCTCACCGGACGCGCCCGCCGCGGCATCGGCGGCCGCGGTGGTGACCACGGACCCGGATGCGCATCCCGACACAGACGCCGAGATCCTCCAGCTCTCCACCGACCCCTTCGGACGCGGCGTTGCCGAGGCCGGCGGGGACGTCGACTTCGGGGTCACGGACCTCTCCCCGGAGCTGCGGGTGCAGGGCGACCGCTACGCCGGTCCGGAGACCGGCGGTCGAGACGGCGCAGAGACCGTGCTGCTGCACGCCTCGGACGGTTCGGAGGTGACCGGGGCGCAGCTTCGTGAGCGCGCCGCGCAGCGCTTCGAGGCCGGCACCCGGGCGGTCACCGGCGCGTGGGCGGACACAGACGGCCTGGTCGACACCCTGCTCCCCCTGTTCGTCGGCGGCTCCGTGGTGGCCTCCACCGACGACGCCGCCGAGCGGCTGCGTCACCTCGCCGAAACCGAGCGCGGCACCGTCACTCCGCGGTGATGACGCGGGTGACCAGGTCGCGTGCCTGGTCGAGCGCCTCGTCCTGGTCGCCCAGGAGGAACCCCTGGACCATGTAGGGGGCCATGTACTCGCCGGTCTCCAGGGCGAAGTGCAGGGTGAGGTTCAGTTGGTCGCCCTCCCCGGCGCCTTCGCCCTCCGCCGGCTCCGGGGTGCGCACGATGGTGTAGACCAGCAGGTCACCGGACGGGGTCTCCCCGGCGTCGACGTCGACGAGTTCGGCGTCCGCCTCCTCCAGCGCCGGGCGGATCCCCGAGATCACGTCGTCGCGGTCGACCGGCATCATCTGCCCGTCGAGCGGGGCGAGGGTCACCGCGGCGAAGCTCGACGCCGTGCGGTACCCGAAGGCCACCGTGCCCGGCGCGTCCTCCGGCACGGTGTCCAGTCCCTGCCAGTGCTCCGGAAGGGTCAGTGTGCGGCCGGTGTCCCCGATGCTGATCTCCATGGGGCACACGCTACCGGACGTCGGTGCGCGCGTTGCGCCACAGTCCGAGACCGGTCATGACAACGACCCAGCCCACGAGGATCACGTAGCAGCCGACGGTGCTCACCCCCAGATCGTAGGGGTCGGCGCCGTAGGCCAGCTGTCCCTGACGCAGTCCCGGGGCCAGGGCGGCGACCGGACGCAGCCACTCGTAGTATGCCGTGCCCATGGCGATCATGCCCTCGATGACCATCAGCCAGACGATCGGCAGCGCGACCGCACCGACCTGGCTGCGGATCACCGCGGCCAGACCCACGGACACGGCGGCGAAGACGACGCTGCCCAGCAGGCTCGCACCGAACTGCGCGACGCCGGTGCCGAGCTCCGCGGTCCCGCCGAACACGAGCCCCGCCACCAGGGCCAGCGCCGTACCCACCAGGTAGGTCACGGCGGTGAACACCATCGTGACGACCACCTTCGCCAGGATCCAGAGGGAGCGGTCGGACTGGGTGAGGAACGCCTGGGCGTGCATGTTGTTGCGGATGTCGCCGGCGGTGGTCGCGGCGGCGAAGATGATCGCCACGATCTGGAAGATCATCGCGCCGGCGGAGAGCAACGCCCAGTCCACGACCTGGTCGGGGGCGTCGGCGAAGATCATGAACAGGGCGACCGGGGCGGACAGCGAGCCGACCATCAGGATCGTGTAGACCACCGACGAGCGCATGCTCAGGACCTTGGTGGTCTCCGAGCGCAGGGCGTTGAGCAATGAGGTTGGTGTTGGCATGTCTGTCTAGTTCCTTCCGGTCCGGTATTCCTGGGCCCCGGACGTCGCCTCGAGGAAGCGGGCCTCCAGGTTGTCGTGCTCCACACCCAGTGCGGTGACCGGGATGCCGTTGGTGAGTGCGGTCTCCGCGACGGCGCGACGTACCGTCGCGTCCTTCGCACCGTCGGGGACGGCGACGGTCAGGACGACGTCCTGCGCGCCCGTTCCCGCCCCGGCCTCGAAACCAGCGCTGCGCAGCGCCTCCGCCAGGACCGTCGCGGAGCGCGCGTCCACGGTCTCGACCGACACGCGGCTGCCGCCGGCGAGGAACTCCTCCATGGAGTACTCGCCGATCAGCTCGCCGCGGCCGATGACCACCAGCCGGTCGGCGGTGAGCTGCATCTCCGAGAGCAGGTGCGAGGACACCAGCACCGAGCGTCCCTCCGCGGCCAGCGCGCGGATGGTGTGGCGCATCCAGCTCACGCCCTCCGGGTCGAGGCCGTTGACCGGCTCGTCCAGGATCAGGTGTGCCGGGTCACCGAGCAGTGCGCCGGCCAGGCCGAGGCGCTGCTTCATGCCGAGCGAGTAGCCGCCGACCTTCTTGCCGCCCACCGCGGACAGGCCCACCAGCTCCAGGCAGGCCTCCACCCGGGAGTCGGGGATGCCCGCACCGCGGGCCAGGACGCGCAGGTGCGAGCGTCCGCTGCGCGCGGGGGTGAACCAGGACGCCTCCAGCAGCGCGCCGGCCACCGACGGCTTGTCGGCGACCTTCGCGAACGGTTCCCCGTCGAACAGTGCCTGACCTGCGGTGGGACTGTCCAGCCCCAGCATGCAGCGCATCGACGTCGACTTCCCCGACCCGTTGGGCCCCAGGAAACCGGTGACCGCGGCGTCCGGGACAGTGAACGTCAGGTCCTTCACGGCGTCCTGCCGTCCGTACCTCTTCGTCAAACCTTCTACTGTGATCATGGCTGACAGTCTGCCTCCTGCGACCGTCGTTCGCATCGTGCCACGGTATGAGATCCGCCCCCGTGCCGGTCCTCCAGCTCAGTCCTCCGGCTCAGTCCTCCAGCACGCGCACCGGGTCTACCAGCCCGTTGCTGAAGGCGAAGAGCACGGCGTGGACCCGGTCGCGCGAGTCCGTCTTCGCCAGGATCCGCCCCACGTGCGTCTTCACCGTGGGCAGGGAGACGAACAGCCGCCGGGCGATCTCCGGGTTGGAGTAGCCGCGGGCCACCAGCACGAGGATCTCGAGTTCACGCGGGGTCAGCGGGTCCGGAAGGTCCAGGGCCGCGGCGGCCGCGGCGACGTCCAACGGGGCGGTCTCGGGGTTCGTTTCGGGGGCCGCCCCTCCCCTGACCTGGCGCAACAGCCGCGCCGTCGCCTTCGGCGAGATCACCGCCTCCGCCTCCCCCACCGTGCGCACGGCGTCGATGAGCTCCTCCGGGTCGGCGTCCTTCAGCAGGAAGCCGCTGGCGCCGGCGGTGATCGAGCCCATCACGTACTCGTCGTTGTCGAAGGTGGTCAGCACCACCACCCTGGTCGGCTCACCGGAGGGGCCCGCGACCCCGGCGTCCACGATCTGCTTCGTCGCGGCGATGCCGTCGAGCTCGGGCATCTGCACGTCCATGAGGATCATGTCCACCGGCTGCCGCGTGGCGAGACGGACCGCCTCGGCCCCGTCGACCGCCTGCCAGAGCACACTGATGTCCGGCTGCGAGTCCAGCACCATGCCGAACCCCGCGCGCACCAGCTGCTGGTCGTCGGCCAGTCCGACGGTGATCGTGTGTTCGCTCATGCTCTCCCGTGCTCCTCGTACCTCATACCTTGTGCCCCTGGTGGACAGTGCGCTCAGATGCCGAGCACCACGTCGACCCGCCAACCGCCGACGTACGTCGCCGACGCACCCCATTCTGCCGTGCCCCCGTGGATCCTGGCACGTTCACGCAACCCGACCAGCCCCTGCCCGTCGGACCCGCCACCGTCGATGAGCCCGGTCCCCGGCGCGTTGTCCACGGTGAGGTGGATCTTGCCCGGCACGTTCCAGTCCACGAGCACCCGGGCGCGGGTCGGCCCGGCGTGCTTGAGGATGTTGGTCAGGCACTCCTGCACGGTGCGGTACACCGTGAGACCCGTGGCGACGTCCACGTCGACGGGCACGCCGAGGACCTCGTAGTCCACGGTGAGGCCGGAGCGGCGCGCGTCGTCCACCAGGCCCGGCACCCCTGCCACCCCGGGCAGGGCGGTGGTGTCCCGGGTGGTGTCGCCGGCGCTCCCGGCACCGACACCTGCGCCACCGTCACTGCGCAGGACGCTGAGCAGCTGGCGCATCTGCGCCAGCGCGTCGCGTCCGGTGGCGCTGATCGTGTCGAGCGCCTCGATGGCCTTGGCCGGGTCCTGACGTCCGGCGTAGCGCCCGCCGTCCGCCTGCGCGATGACGGCGGTGAGCGAATGGGCGACGATGTCGTGCATCTCCCGGGCGATACGCGTGCGCTCGGTGACGGCGGCGAGCTCCGCCCGCGCGGCGAGTGACTCCATGCGCTGGTACTGGCGACGCGTGGTCAAGCCCAGCTGCCAGAACAGGCCGATCGAGATCACCGCGAGCAGGGCCAGCACCACACACATCACCAGGAGCTGGACCAGCGGCGGACTGTACTGCTCCACCGCGGGGTCGACGGTGGCCGCCGACGCGCCCCATGCCTTGCCGAGGCCGGACACCACACTGACGACCACCACGGCGACGACCGAGCCTGCGACGAGGAACACCAGCCACATGCGTCGGCGGCGCCGGACGAACGCGGAGACGAACCAGGCCTCGTAGCAGACCACGAGGTAGGCCAGGAGGTAGATGCCGGAGAGGCTGACACCCGCGGCGAGCAGCCCCACGGCGACCATGGCCAGCCCCAGCTCCGCACGCCACCGCTGCACCAGCAGCCCGACGAACACCAGGGTGTAGCCGACCACGAGTATCCAGGCCGGCACCGGACTGCCGAAGGAGAAGGCGTTGCCCGCGTCCAATGCGCCGAACAGGAAGAACACGGCCGACTGGATGACGAGTTGGAGCCACAGGCCCCGGTCGCGCCAGAACGGCCCCCGCTGGGCCTGCGGGGCTCTCGGCGCCCGGGGGCGGGTTGTCACGGCGACTTCCGGCTGTTCCATCACGCTCTCAGATCCTACGGCAGTCCCCACCTGCGACGGATCGTCCTGCGGTATGATTCCCCACCATGGCCGACGTCGAATTCTCGCATGTGGACATCCGGTACCCGGGTGCCGAGTCCCCCACCGTCCCGGACCTCAACCTCGCCATCGGCGACGGCGAGTTCCTCGTGCTCGTCGGGCCGTCCGGCTGCGGAAAGTCGACGATCCTGCGCTCCCTCGCGGGCCTGGAACCCACGAGTGCGGGCGCGGTGACCATCGGCGGGCGCGACGTGACCGGTGTCGAGCCCGGTGACCGGGACATCGCGATGGTCTTCCAGGACTACGCCCTCTACCCCCACATGTCGGTGCGCGAGAACATGGCGTTCGCGCTGACCATCGCCAAGCGGCCCAAGGCCGAGATCGCCGAGCGTGTGCAGCACGCCGCCGACCTGCTCGACCTGGGTGACTACCTCGACCGCAAGCCCAAGGACCTCTCCGGCGGTCAGCGGCAGCGCGTGGCGATGGGCCGGGCGATCGTGCGTGAGCCTCAGGTGTTCCTCATGGACGAGCCGCTGTCGAACCTGGACGCGAAGCTGCGCGTGCAGACCCGCGCCCAGATCGTGAAGCTGCAGCACGACCTGGGCGTGACCACGGTGTACGTGACGCACGACCAGGTGGAGGCGATGACCATGGGCGACCGCGTGGCGGTGCTCAAGGACGGACGGCTGCAGCAGGTCGACACACCGCAGAGGCTCTACAACGAGCCGGTCAACGCCTTCGTCGCCGGGTTCATCGGCTCCCCGGCGATGAACCTGCTCGTCCTGCCCGCCGGGCAGGACGAGCTGGCCGGTCTCGGCGTCCGACGGCCCGACGGGGTCACCGGCGAGCTGCTGGTGGGGGTGCGTCCCGAGCACCTGGTGGTCGGCGCCGGGCAGGACGGTCTCGGCGGCACGGTGTCGCTGGTCGAGGAGCTCGGCGCGGACTCCAACGTCTACGCCGACACCGCGGCCGGCCAGGTGACCGCGAAGTCGCAGGCGCAGGCACCGGAGCTCCCGCGCATCGGGGGGAGCGTCTCGTTCACCCTCACCGACACAGCCCGGGTGCATTTCTTCGACGCGGTGTCCGGTCGGCGGGTGAGCTGACACCCCCGTTGCACCCCGGATCCGGTGCGCAGATACTACACTCAACCGAAGAACCCGCCCGGCGGCGTGCCTCGCACCTCCCGCCACGGTGGGGGTGACGTTTCATCAGTTGAGTTCCGTCGGCGGTGGTCGTGCGGAGCCGTACCTACGTAGAAAGGTTCGGGCCATGGCCAACCTCTCAAAGAAGATCCTGGCCGGTGTCTCGGCCGTCGGGCTCAGCGCAGCGCTGGTGTCCTGCTCCTCCGACGACGGCGGCGACGGGGGGAACGGGGGCAACGGCGGTTCCGACGGTCGCGGCCCCATCACCTTCGCGATGGGCAAGAACGACACGGACAAGCTCCGCCCCATCATCGACAAGTGGAACGAGGACAACCCGGACGAGCAGGTCACCCTCCAGGAGCTCGCCGGCGAGGCGGACGCCCAGCGTGACACGCTCGTGCAGTCCCTGCAGGCCGGCGCCTCCGACATCGACGTGATGGCCCTCGACGTGGTCTGGACCGCGCAGTTCGCCGCGCAGGGCTGGCTCGCCCCGCTGCAGGACGACCTCGAGGTCTCCACCGACGGTCTGCTGGAGGCCACCGTGGACTCCGCCACCTACAACGACGTGCTCTACGCGCTGCCGCAGAACACCAACGGCCAGCTGCTGTACCGCAACACCGACATGGTGCCCGAGGCCCCGGAGAACTGGGACGACGTGGTCTCCTCCTGCGAGGAGGTCACCGACGACAACAACGACTGCCTGATCACCCAGCTCAAGCAGTACGAGGGACTCACGGTCTCCACCGCCGGCTTCATGAGCGGCTGGGGCGGCGGCATCCTCGACGAGAACGGCGACGTCACCGTGACCTCGGACGAGTCCCGCGAGGGCCTGCAGGCCCTGGTCGACGCCTACGAGGACGGCACGATCTCCCGCTCCTCCACCGGTGCGACCGAGGAGGAGACCAACCTGAGCTTCACCCAGGGCCAGAACGCCATGGCGATCAACTGGCCGTACATGTACGGCGAGGCCGAGGCCGAGGGCTCCGCCGTCGCCGGCAAGGTCGAGGTCCAGCCGCTCGTCGGCAAGGACGGGGTGGGCGTCTCCACCCTGGGCGGCTACAACAACGGCATCAACGTGAACTCGGAGAACAAGGCCACCGCCCTGGACTTCATGCAGTTCATCATCAGCGAGGAGAACCAGCGTTCCTTCGCCGAGGAGTCCTTCCCGCCGGTGCTGTCCTCCATCTACGACGATGAGTCGCTGATCGAGGAGTTCCCCTACCTCCCGGCCCTGAAGGAGTCGCTGGAGAACGCCGAGCCGCGCCCGGTGTCCCCGTCCTACGACTCGCTGTCCAAGGCGGTCCAGGACAACGCCTACGCCGCCATCACCGGTGGCAAGAGCGTCGAGGACGCGACGAACGACATGGAGTCCGCCATCGCGAACGTGACCGGCTAACCACGGTCCCGCTCTCCTCCCCGCCAGACCCGCAGCGCCCGGTTGCCGTCGCACCCCGTCGACGGCATTCCGGGCGTCGCGTTTTACCGATAAGGTTCACCCTGTGACTTCCGTAACACCCCAGAAGAAGCGTGACCTGCGCGCCGTGTGGCTCGTCGGCCCCAGTCTCGCGCTGCTCGCCGTGGTCATCGGCTACCCGATCCTGCGCGCGGTCTACCTATCCTTCCAGGCCGACCGTCACCTCGACCCGGACACCGGTATGTTCGTCGACGGCGGGTTCGCCGGGCTGGACCACTACCTGTACTGGCTGACGCAGCGGTGTCTGTCCCCCACCGGGGAGGCCACGACCTGTGCGCCGGGCAACCTGGCCACGGACTTCTGGCCGGCGTTGTGGATCACCCTGTTCTTCGTGGTGGTCACCGTCGCCCTGGAGACCGCTCTGGGGCTGTGGATGGCGATCACCATGTCGAAGACCTTCTGGGGACGCAGCCTGCTGCGTGCCGCGGTGCTGATCCCCTGGGCGATCCCCACGGCGGTGACGGCGAAGCTGTGGCAGTTCATCTTCGCCCCGGACGGCATCGTCAACTCCATGTTCGGGCTGAACGTCGCCTGGACCACCGACCCCTGGGCCGCCCGCTTCGCCGTGATCATCGCCGACGTGTGGAAGACCGCCCCGTTCATGGCGCTGCTGATCCTCGCCGGCCTGCAGATGGTCCCCGGCGGGGTCTACGAGGCCGCGCGGGTGGACGGGGCGTCGCGCTGGCAGCAGTTCACCCGCATCACCCTGCCGCTGATCAAGCCGGCGCTGATGGTGGCGGTGCTGTTCCGCACCCTGGACGCGCTGCGCATGTACGACCTGCCGGTGATCATGATCAGCGAGTCGACGAACTCGCCGACCGCGGTGATCAGCCAGCTGGTGATCACCGACACCAAGTCCGGCAACTTCAACTCCGCCTCGGCGGTGTCCACGCTGATCTTCCTGCTCATCTTCGCCGTGGCCTTCGTGATGGTGAAGTTCCTCGGCGCCGACGTCGCCGGCACGCAGAACATGCCGCGCACGGCACGCAGGGGCCTGTTCGGACGCAGACGTGACCCGGACGAACCCCCGGAACCCCGGCACACGACCGGTGACACGACCGGTGACAAGACCCCTGAAGAAACCACGGAGGCCACCCGATGATGAAGGTCGTCCGCAACTACCTGCCCGTGCTCGTCATCCTGGTCTGGGCGCTCGCCCCGTTCTACTGGATGGTGGTCACCGCCTTCCGCGACAAGGCCCACACCTTCTCCACCAACCCGGTGCCCAGCCACCTCACCCTGGACAACTTCAAGGACGCCCTGGCCACCGACGCGGGCAACAACTTCCTGCGCGCCATCGGCAACAGCCTGATCATCGGCGTGGCGACCACCGCCATCGCCCTGGTCGTCGGCGTCTTCACCGCCTACGCCCTGGCACGCGTGGACTTCCGCGGCAAGGGGTTCGTCACCGGCATCATCCTCGCCGCCTCGATGTTCCCCGGCATCGCCCTGGTGACCCCGTTGTTCCAGCTGTTCAGCAACATCGGCTGGATCGGCACCTACCAGGCGTTGATCATCCCGAACATCTCCTTCGTCCTCCCGCTGACCGTCTACACCCTGACGTCCTTCTTCCGTGAGCTGCCGTGGAAGCTCGAGGAGGCCGCCCGGGTGGACGGGGCGTCGCGGGGACTCGCCTTCCGCAAGGTCATCCTGCCGCTCGCCGCCCCGGCGCTGTTCACCACCGCGATCCTGGCGTTCATCGCCACGTGGAACGAGTTCATGCTGGCCAAGCAGCTGTCCACCACGTCGACCGAGCCGGTGACGGTGGCCATCGCCCGCTTCACCGGGGCGAGCGCCTTCCAGTTCCCCTACGCCGCCACGATGGCCGCCGGCGCGCTGGTGACCATCCCGCTGGTGGTCATGGTGCTGGTGTTCCAGCGCCGCATCGTCTCCGGGCTGACCGCCGGTGGCGTGAAGTGACCCCCGACAGTTCCGAGTACCGTCGCCGACGCACCGTCCTGGAGGCGGTCCTCGGATTCCTGGCGTTCTTCTGCGTCCTGGCCCTCGTCCAGGCCGTGTGGAACGTGCTCCAGGACGACCCGGCGGTGTGGCCCGCCCTGCTGCTCGCCGCGCTCCTCCTCGCCACGTGGGCGGTGTGGCGCCGGTGGCGCCGCTACGACTGAAGGACGAAGGACGCCAGCCTTCCCCGCACCGTCTCAGGCCCGCCCCAGCACCCGGTGGATCATCAGCGCCACGTACTCGCGCAGGTACGCCGCCGGCAACGACGGTTTGGGCGTCGGGGCACCCAGCACCACCGCGTCGAAGGGACGCCCGTTGCCACCCCGCTCCTCCTGCAGCATCGCCACGATGCGCTCGGTGCGCATCACGTGGAAGTCCGAGGTGCACACCACGATCGACGGGTGACGCACCCCCTGCCCTGCCAGGAGGTCGAGGCTGAAGTGGAGGTTCTCGGTGGTGTCCGTGGCGTCCCGCTCCTCCAGGATCACCTCGCGCGGGAATCCGCGGGACGCGAGGTAGCGGTGCATCGCCTCCGCCTCGGTGCAGGGCTCGTCCTCCCCCATCCCGCCGGAGACGATCAGCTCCACCGGTGAGCCCGGGTCCGCGTCGGTCAGCGTGCGCCAGGCAGCGGCACCCCGGTCGCACCGGCAGGCCAGCAGTGCACTGACCTTGTCGTGGTGGAGGCCCGCGCCGAGGACGACCACGGCGTCCACACCTGCGCCACCGGAATCCACCGGCACCGGCCGGTGTCGACCCCGCCGCACCTGCCACAGGAACAGCATCATCGAGCCCACCGCGGCGACCCAGAGCACCACCCCGGCGGCACCCAGCACGGTGAGCACGATCAGGGCGTCGTTCACGCCCGGGCCCCAGCTACGCCAGGTGCGCCACGCGGCCGTGGCAAGCACCGCGCTGCCGAGTCCGAGGGTCAGCATCATCGCCGCGGCGACCACGGTGCTCAGATGGAACCAGCCGCGACCGTCGACCCCGGGCAGGGCGTCTCCCATCCACCGGGCGACGACCCACCCCACGCCGGCCACGAGCAGCTGCGAGATCCCCCACGCGATCCACAACGGCACCGGGAAACCGCCGCCGTGGGCGGCGACGATCAGCCACGCCCACATCAACTCGGCGACGAGCAGCACCATCAGCCCGTTGCCGTGCCAGCGCGACCGCGACTTCACCGTCCACGCCGTGGCGGCGACCGCCACCGCGACGAGGACGGTGACCAGCAGCATTCCCGACATTCCGGCGGTTCCTACTCCCCCATCAGCTGCTGCTTGAGACGGTGGTCCTTCTCTAGCACCTCGTCGCGCATGCGCTCCTGGTAGGCGACCATGCCCTCCAGCAGACGGGGATCGGCCACCCCCAGCATGCGCACGGCCAGCAGGCCGGCGTTCTTCGCCCCGTCGATGGACACCGTGGCGGTCGGCACACCGGCCGGCATCTGCACGATGGACAGCAGCGAGTCGAGCCCGTCGAGGTTCTTCAGCGCCCGCGGGATACCGATGACCGGCAGCGGGGTGGCCGCGGCGACCATGCCGGGCAGGTGGGCGGCGCCGCCGGCGCAGGCGATGATCACCTTCACCCCGGTGGTGTGCGCCGCGCGGGCGTAGTCCAGCATCCGCTCGGGGGTGCGGTGGGCGGACACCACACCGATCTCCATGGGTACGCCGAACTCCGCCAGGACCTGCGCGGCAGGCTCCACGGTCGGCCAGTCGGAGTCCGACCCCATCACGATGCCGACCAGCGGGGTCGGCGCCACGTTGTGTTCACTGCTCTCGGTAGTCACGCCGACCGATCCTACCCCGTCAGGCGTCCGTCCAGCGCGCCGTCACCAGGAAGTCGGACGCCAGGCGCGCGTCGCGGCGCAGCGCCTCCACCGCGTCGGCCGCGGCGGCCTGCCCGAAGGGCAACGACATGTTCACGTGCCCGATCTTGCGGCGCGGCCGCCAGTCCTTGCCGTAGAGGTGGATCTTCGCCGTCGGGAAGCGGCGCCACACCTCGTCCATGCGCTCCGGCATCGGCATCTGCGGGTCCGCCTCGTCGTGCCCCAGGACGTTGGCCATCACCGTGGCACCGGTGAGCTGTTCGGTGGAGCCCAGCGGGCGGTCCAGGACGGCGCGCAGGTGCTGCTCGAACTGGCTCGTCACGCAGCCGTCCTGCGTCCAGTGCCCGGTGTTGTGCGGGCGCATGGCCAGCTCGTTGACGATGATCTCCGGCTGACCGGCCTCGTCCTCGGTCTCGAAGAGCTCCACGGCGAGCACACCGGTGACGCCCAGCTCCGCGGCGACCTCGCGGGCCAGGTCGTGGGCCTGGGCCACCACACGCGCCTGGCCGTCCGACGCCACCGGCGCCGGCGACACCGCCAGGTAGCAGATCCCGTCGGCCTGCACCGACTCCACCACCGGCCAGGACGCGACCTCGCCGGACGGGGTGCGCGCCACCATCGCCGACAGTTCGCGCACCAGACGCACCTTCTTCTCCGCCATCAGCGGGACGTCCTGCGCCAGCAGTTCGGCGACGAGGGTGGCGGTCTCCTCACGCGAGCCGGGGAACCACACGCCCTTGCCGTCGTAGCCGCCACGGCGGGCCTTCAGGCACACGGCACCGTCGGTGGCGTCCCAGAAACCGGTGGCGTCCTCCACCGTCTCCACCGCCAGGAACGGCGGCACCGGGGCACCGATCTCGCGCATGCGCTTACGCATCACCAGCTTGTCCTGCGCGTTGATCAGGGCGGACGGCTGGGGCTGGACGTTGACGCCCTCGGCGATCAGGCCCTCGAGGTAGGCGTTCGGCACGTGCTCGTGGTCGAAGGTCACCGCGTCCGCACCGTCCGAGACCGCGCGGACCACGTCCTCCCGCGTGTACTCCCCCAGCCACACGTCCGCCGTCGCCTGCGACGCCGAGGACGCCCCCGAGCCGGCGAGCAGTCGCACGGTGAGCCCCAGCTCGATGCCGGCCTGCTGCATCATCCGGGCCAGCTGGCCGTCACCGATCACGGTGACCAGCGGCATGTCCGGGGAGTGCGCCTCCGGGCGGGCGAGAGTTCGGTCCAGAGTTGGTTCCAGGTTCTTCTGCTCGTCAGTCACGGTGGTTCAGTATAGCGGCCGCGGCAGGTTCACCGGGATGCGGGAACGAACCATGCGGGCGAACCTGCGGGCGTAGGGGACGTCGCGCAGCACCAGCGGACGCCCGCCGCCACGCAGGAACACACGCACCTCCGACTTGTGCGCGCTCACGTCCACGATCTGACCCAACGGCACCTCGCCGACCTGGCTGCGCAGGTGCCCCGTGGCGGTGATGAGCCGACGGTCGGTGAGCATCATCCGGCTGCGGTGGCGGAACAGCAGGTGACGCAGGCACCTCCGCCACGCCAGCCACACCCACAGCACCAGCAACGCCCGGCGCGCCCACAGCGCCGCGGTGGCGGTGGACGCGTCCGACTCGCCGACGAGCAGCGGGACGTCGCCGATGTTGTCCGGCACGTAGCCGACCCACGTGGTCGCCAGCCCGCCGAGGTAGGAGTCGAGCAGGCCCACGACCATCCAGACCAGCCCGGTGATCACGATGAGTTCCAGCACCGGGAACAGCGTGCTGCGCCGCGAGGGGCTGAGCTCGGCGAAAACCTGCTCGTCCGGGGCGAACTGGATCTTCGGCACGACCGCGCCCCCTTACCCTCGTCCGACGGGGCGCAGGTGCACCACGTCACCGGCGGTGACGGTCCGCCGCTCCCCTGCGCCTGTCGCGCCTGTCTCCATGACGAGCCCACCGTGGGCGTCGAGGTCCACGGCCGTGCCGGTGAGCTCCTCGCCGCCCGGCAGCTCGGCGCGCACCCGGGTGCCCAGGGTCGCGGACAGTTCCCGGTAACGCCGACGCAGCCCGTCCAGCGCCGCCCCGCCGGAGCGCCACGCCTCGTCCACGGCCAGGATGCTCCGCAGTTCCGCGGCGGCGACGCGTTCGCGGTCCTCCACCGAGGCCAACGACGCGCCCTGCGTGGTCAGGGAGGTGCCGGCCTCGACACCGGCCTCGTCGAACTCCTCCGGGGTGATCGAGGCGTTCAGCCCGACCCCCACGACCACGGCGACCGGGTTGGTGCTCACCGCCTCGACGAGGATGCCGGCGAGCTTGCGGTAGCCGTGCGGGGTGCGCTCGCCGGGGGCCTCCGGCACGATCACGTCGTTCGGCCACTTGAGCTGCGCGTCCACCCCCACGCTGCGCGCGGCCTCCGCCACGGCCACCCCGACCAGCAGCGGCAGCTCGCCGAAGCGTTCCACCGGCACCTCCCGGGCGGACGGACGCAGCAGGACGCTCATGATCACCTGCGCGCCCGCCGGCGCCGACCACCGACGGCCCAAACGTCCGCGGGCGGTGACCTGCTCCTCGGCCAGGATCACCGAACGGTCGGCGATGTCCGGGTCGGCGCGGTAGGCGTCCGCCAGGTCCGCGTTGGTGGAACCGGTGGTGCCGACCACGGTCAGCGGACCGGCCACCCCCGCCCCGGCGCCGTCCGCCACGAGGCGGGCGAGGCGGGTCGCGTCCAGCGCGGCACGGGAGTTCCCGGGGCCAGAGTTCCCGGGGTCGACGGATTCAGACGGGGCACCTGTCATGGCCACAAGGATAACGCGCCCGCGCCCCGACGGCGGAGTGGGCCGCACCGACCAGGCGGTGAGGACTTCCGGACGGGTTTGCTCCTAGACTGTAGGCCATGACTTCACCCACCCCCGCCCCGCGCCAGGTCGACACGTCTACCACCGCAGGGAAACTCGAGGATCTCCGTATCCGTCTCGAGGAGACGTCCGCCCCGGTCGGCGACGAGGCCGTCGCGGACATCCACGGGTCCGGCCGGCTCACCGCCCGCGAGCGGGTCGACCACCTCCTGGACGACGGATCCTTCGTCGAGATCGACGCCCTGGCACGCCACCGCGCCAACGCCTACGGCATGGACCGCTCGAGGCCGGTGTCCGACGGCGTCGTCACCGGCTACGGCACCGTGGACGGCCGCCAGGTGTGCGTGTTCTCGCAGGACGGCACCGTCTTCGACGGGACCGTGGGCGAGGTGCACGCCGAGAAACTGGTCAAGGTCATGGAGCTGGCGCTGCGCTCCGGTGTGCCGCTGGTGGGCGTGCACGACTCCACCGGCGCGCGGGTGAAGGAGGGCGTGGTGTCGCTGGGCATGGCCGCACGCCTGTACCGGCTGCGCACCAGCATGTCCGGTGTGGTGCCGCAGATCTCGGTGATCGCCGGGCCGACGGCCGGCACCGAGGCGCACCAGCCGGTCCTGGCCGACCTGGTGGTGATGGTGGACGGTTCCTCGTCGCTGTACCTCACCGACCCGGAGATCACCCGCCGTGTCGTCGGTGAGGACGTCACCGCCGACGACCTGGGCTCCGCCGCCGTGCACGCCGCCGTGACGGGCACCTCGCACCACACCGCCGCCGACGACCGCGCCGCCCTCGACTTCGTGCAGGCAGCGCTGTCGCAGCTGCCGTCCAACAACCGCTCGGTGGTGCCCTTCGGCGAGGATTCTTCGGATTCTTCGGATTCTTCGGATTCTTCCGCGACCGACGCCCTGGACGCCGTGATCCCGGACTCCCCGCTGGCCGGCTACGACGTGACCGACGTCCTCGCCGGCATCGTCGACGAGGGGTCCTTCCTGGAGCTGCAGCCCGACTACGCCGGCAACGTGCTGACCGGCTTCGCCCGCGTCGCCGGACGCAGCGTCGGCGTCGTCGCCAGCCAGCCGATGGTGCTCGCCGGCGCGTTGGACGCCGCGGCGTCGCGCAAGGCCGCCCGCTTCGTCCGCACCTGCGACGCCTTCAACCTCCCCCTCGTCTTCGTGGTGGACTCCCCCGGCTTCATGCCCGGCAAGGACGAGGAGCGCGGTGGCCTGCTGCGCAACTCCGCGCCGCTGCTGTACGCCGTGGCGGAGGCCAGCGTGGGCATCGTCACCGTGGTGACGCGCAAGGCCTACGGGACGTCCTACGTGGCCCTGGGCTCGAAGAACATCGGCGCCGACCTCGTCTTCGCCTGGCCGAGCGCCCAGATCTCCAACGCCGACGCCCAGAACACCGTCGCCGCCGTCCACGCCGAGACACTGGCCAAGGCCGAGAAACGCCGCAAGGACGTCGACGCCCTCACCGTGGAGCTCACCGACGAGGTGGAGAAGACCCTGGTCAACCCGTACGCCGCCGCCGAGCGTGGCTACGTCGACGCGGTGATCCCCCCGTCGCAGACCCGCGCCCGGCTCATCGACGGTCTCGGCCTGCTGGAACGCAAGGTCGTCGACAGCCCCGCCCGCAAGCACGGCAACCTGCCGCTGTAGGAGGAGACGAGCATGACAACCCCCACCCCCGCCACCCCGGTGCCCTTCACCGTCGTCAAGGGCCACCCCGACGAGGTCGAGACCGAGGCCATCGCCCGCGCCCTGGCCGTCCTCGTGGCCGAGTCCGCCTCCTCCGGCACCGGCGCCGACCCCCGTGAGATCAACCGGCTGCGCGCCCGCACCACCTCCCGCGGCACCTGGGGAACCCCCACCGAACGCCTCCGCGGCGCGCGGAACTTCAACCCCACCGGCTTCCGTGCCTGAGCGCACTCCTGGGCGCACTCCTGGGCGCACCTTCGTCCTCGCGTCCTCCTCCCCCTCTCGCCTGTCGATCCTGCGCTCCGCCGGCGTCGAGCCGTCCATCCTGGTCCCCGGGGTGGACGAGGACGCCGCCGTCGCCGACCTGCACACACGCGTGGCCTCCCCCACCTCCGCGCAGGTCGTCTGCCACCTCGCGCAGACCAAGTCGCAGGCGGTGCTCACCCAGTACGCCGACCGGCTCGACCCGGGCAGCGTCGTCGTCGCCGCAGACTCCATGCTGCTGCTCGACGGCGAACTGCAGGGCAAGCCCCTGACCGCCGAGCGCACCGTGCAGCGGTGGCGTCAGCAGCGCGGCAGGAGCGCCACCCTGGTCACCGGGCACGCCGTGACCTTCCTGGGTGCAGCCGGCCACGAGACCGTGACCGGCGCCAGCGAGACCGTGGTCCACTTCGCCGACGCGTCCGACCGCGACATCGAGGCCTACGCCGCCACCGGCGAGCCCCTGCAGTGCGCCGGTGCGTTCACCCTCGAGGCCCTGGGCGGCTGGTTCATCGACCGGATCGAGGGCGATCCCTCCAGCGTGATCGGGCTGTCGCTGCCCCTGCTGCGGCGCACCCTCGCCGGCTTCGGGCTGGACGTCTCGGAGTTCTGGAACCGGTAGCTGCTCGCACACTCTCCCCTCCTTGCGCCATCTTGAGCCCTCAGGCCGCCACGGACCCTCCTCGGCGACCTGAGGGCTCAAGGTGCGCCGTTGTCCACCGGGGCCCGTGCCACACACGTCGGGCGCTCCCGGCCATCGTCCCGGTGCGGCGCAGCGAGCTGCCCGACGCACTGTGGCAGTGCACCACGCTGAACGGGCCGGCCCTGGCCGCCGCCGGCAGGGGCAAGGTCGACCAACGCACACTGGAGCGGCTGATGGGACTCAGCGACCCCGGTGCCCGGTCGCCGCAGGAGACCACGCTCCGGCTCGTCGCGAACCCGCTGCTGCCGGAGCCGTTCACCTGGGCCTCACAGGTACGGGTGGACCTGCCCGGACGTTCGACGGTGCTCGACCTCGCCTGCCGTGAACTGAAGGTGGGAGGTATTGCGTGTCGACGCCGCGCTGCTCAACCGGCGCCACGACAATCTCCTCGGACAGCTCACCAAGGCGATCGCACGTACGGCACCGTGAGCCCTCAGGTCGCTCAGAGTGCCCCAGGGCGACCTGGGGGCTCAAGGTGCCGGGGGCCACATCACCCACCGGAATTGTGCGGCGATCGCATTTCGTCGGGCCACGGGCGCTAGACTGCGTGTGACGACATGAAAGGCGGTGCCCTCACCCGTGAGAATCGAACTGGACCCCAGCCCGAATCTTCGGCAGTACGCCCACCCGGGCAAGCTCGTGACGAGCTCCTGGCTGGGCGCGAAACTGGGCGGCCCCGGGTTGAAGGTGGTGGAGTCGGACTCCGACCCCATCCTCTACAACATCGGACACCTGCCCACCGCCATCCGCATCGACCTGCACGATGACCTCGGTGACCCCGTCACCAGGGACTTCCTCGACGGCGAGGCCTTCGCCCGGCTCATGGACGCCAAGGGCATCACCCGGGACGACACGGTGGTGCTCTACGGCAACGACTCCAACCTCTGGGCGAGCTACACGTTCTGGATCTTCGAGCTCTTCGGCCACCCGGACGTGCGCCTGCTCGACGGCGGTCGCGAGGCGTGGATGCAGGACGAACGCGAGACGTCCTACGACGCCCCGCCGGAGCCCACCACCGGTTACCCGGTGGTCGAGCGTGACGACGTCTCCCACCGCATCTTCGTCGACGAGGTGCTCGCCCGCCGCGACGAGGTGCAGCTGGTGGACCTGCGGGATCCGGAGGACTTCATCGGTGCCGTGACCTCCGGGGAGGAGGACGCGCCGGCGACGGTGTGCCGCAACGGGCACATCCCGGGCGCGGTGAACATCCCGCAGCGTGCCACGCTGCACCCCAACCACCGCTTCCGCAAGCGCGGGGAGCTGGACGAGGTGTTCTCCGGGCTCGACGCCGCCGCGTCCACGGTCCCCTACTGCCATGCCGGCGAGAAGGCCGCGCACCTGTGGTTCGTGCTGCACCACCTGCTGGGCTGGGAGGACGTCCGTGCGTACGACGGCTCCTGGGTCGAGTGGGGCAACATGGTGCGCATGCCCATCGCCACCGGCGCCTGAGAGGGCCGTCGACGTCGTTTCTTCCTGTCGCGGGGTGACGTAGTAACGTCGTCACATCGTAGACCCTTGTGTGAGTGTCGTGTGTGACCCGTTTTTGTGAGGAGTGAACGTGCCGGTAGAGACCCGGAAGCTGTCGAAGGTGACGAAGGTGCTGATCGCCAACCGTGGCGAGATCGCCGTCCGGGTGATCCGGGCCGCCCGCGACGAGGGCATCTCCTCCGTCGCGGTGTACGCCGAGCCGGACGCCGACGCACCGTTCGTGCGCATGGCCGACGAGGCCTTCGCCCTCGGCGGCTCCACCCCTGCGGACTCGTACCTGGACATCACCCGCATCGTGGACGCCGCGGTGCGTTCCGGCGCGGACGCCGTCCACCCCGGTTACGGGTTCCTCTCCGAGCGCGCCGACTTCGCCGAGGCCGTGGTGGACGCCGGGCTGACGTGGATCGGCCCCTCGCCGCGCGCCATCGCCGAGCTGGGCGACAAGGTCACCGCCCGCCACTACGCGCAGAGCGTGGACGCCCCGATGGTCCCGGGCACCCGGGAGCCGGTGAAGGACGCCGCGGAGATCGTGGAGTTCGCCGGAAAGCACGGCCTGCCCGTGGCCATCAAGGCGGCGTTCGGCGGCGGTGGACGCGGCATGAAGGTCGCCCACACCGTCGAGGAGATCCCGGAGCTGTTCGACTCCGCCACCCGTGAGGCCGAGAAGGCGTTCGGCCGCGGTGAGTGCTTCGTGGAGCGCTACCTCGACCGCGCCCGGCACGTGGAGTGCCAGGTGCTGGCGGACGCGCACGGCAACTACGTCGTCGCGTCCACCCGTGACTGCTCGCTGCAGCGCCGGTTCCAGAAGCTCGTCGAGGAGGCCCCGGCCCCGTTCCTCACGGCCGAGCAGGACGACCGGCTGCGCAGTTCCGCCAAGGACATCCTGCGCGCCGCCGACTACCAGGGCGCGGGCACCGTGGAGTTCCTCATCGGCTCCGACGGCCTGATCTCCTTCCTGGAGGTCAACACCCGGCTGCAGGTCGAGCACCCCGTCACCGAGCAGGTCACCGGCTGGGACCTGGTGCGTGAACAGTTCCGCATCGCCGAGGGACTGGAGCTGTCGCGCACCAGCGACCCGGAGATCCAGGGCCACTCCATCGAGTTCCGCATCAACGGGGAGGACGCCGCCGCGAACTTCATGCCCGCCCCCGGTGCGCTGACGTCCTACCGTGAGCCATCCGGCCCGGGTGTGCGCGTCGACTCCGGCGTGGAACAGGGTGCGGTCGTCGGCGGCCAGTTCGACTCCATGCTCGCCAAGCTCATCGTCACCGGCGAGGACCGCGACCAGGCGCTGACCCGGGCACGCCGCGCCCTGGACGAGTACGTGGTCGAGGGCCTGCCGACGGTCATCCCCTTCCACCGTGCCGTCCTCGACGACGACGCCTTCACCGGCGACTCCCTCGACGTGTACACCCGCTGGATCGAGGAGGAGTGGGACAACCAGCTGCCGGCCGCCACCGACGCCGAGGCGGAGGCAGGCGCCGACGAGCCCGTGCCGTCCCGCCGCATCGCCGTCGAGGTCGACGGACGCCGCGTCGAGGTCAGCGTCCCAGGTGACCTCGTCGGCACCGGCGGGACGCGTCGCCGCACCCGCAAGAACACCGGACGCCGCGAGGTCAAGGTCTCCGGCGACACCGCGGTCGCCCCCATGCAGGGCACCGTGGTCACCGTCCTGGTCGAGGAGGGTACCGAGGTCGCCGAGGGTGACCCGCTGCTGGTCATCGAGGCGATGAAGATGGAGAACTCCGTCAAGGCGCACAAGGCCGGCACCGTGCAGGAGCTCGGCGTGGCCGCCGGGGACGGTGTCACCAAGTCGCAGCCGCTGCTGAAGATCCTCTGATGGTCGACCGGCTCAGCGGCCTGTTCCGGCCCCGGCAGGGACGGCAGGCGGGACGCGGCTACGTCCTGTCGCTGGACCAGGGAACCACGTCCACCCGCGCCATCGTCTTCGACGCCGCCGGTGCCGTGCACTCCGTCAGCCAGCTGGAACACCGGCAGATCTTCCCCCGTCCCGGATGGGTCGAGCACGACCCGGAGGAGATCCGCCTCAACGCCCGCCGCGTGATCGGCGACACCGTCGCCCGCTCCGACATCGGCACCGAGGACCTCACCGCCCTGGGCATCACCAACCAACGCGAGACCACCGTGGTCTGGGACCGGGAGACCGGCGAGCCCGTCTACAACGCCATCGTCTGGCAGGACAACCGCACCGGCGACTTCTGCTCCCGCCTCGACGCCGAGCACGGCGACCTCTTCCGGGAACGCACCGGGCTGCCGGTGTCCACCTACTTCGCCGGCCCGAAGATCCGCTGGATCCTCGACAACGTCGAGGGTGTGCGTGAGCGTGCCGAACGCGGCGAACTCGCCTTCGGCACCATGGACACCTGGATCATCTGGGAACTCACCCGCCGCTCCCGGCACAACTCCACGAACCGCCGCCACCGCGCCCGGCACATCACCGACGTCACCAACGCCTCGCGGACCATGCTCATGGACCTGCGCACCCAGAAGTGGGACCCGGAGCTGTGCGAGGCGATGGGCGTGCCGATGTCCATGCTGCCGGAGATCGTCAGCTCCTCCGAGCAGGTCGGGCGGGTGCAGCGCTCCGGGCCGGTGCACAACGTGGCCATCGCCGGCATCCTCGGCGACCAGCAGGCCGCCACCTTCGGACAGGCGTGCACCGAACCCGGTGAGGCCAAGTGCACCTACGGCACCGGCAACTTCCTGCTGATGAACACCGGCACCACCCTGGAGACGTCCTCCCACGGGCTGCTGAGCACCGTGGCCTACCGGCTGGGCAACCAGCCCGCCGTGTACGCCCTGGAAGGCTCCGTGGCGGTCACCGGCTCACTGATCCAGTGGCTGCGCGACAACCTCGGGCTGATCAGCTCCTCCTCCGAGGTCGAGGGCCTGGCCCGTAGCGTGGACGACAAAGGCGGCTGCGTGGTCGTGCCGGCGTTCTCCGGACTGCTGGCACCCCGGTGGGAGCCGGACGCCCGCGGCATCATCGCCGGGCTGACCCGCTACGTGACCAAGGCGCACATCGCCCGCGCCGCCCTGGAGGCCACCGCCTTCCAGACCCGCGAGGTCGTCGACGCGATGAACGCCGACTCCGGCGTCCCGCTGACACACCTGCGCGCCGACGGCGGCATGGTGGAGAACACCCTGCTGATGCAGTTCCAGTCCGACCAGCTCGGCGTGCCCGTCACCGTCCCCAAGATCACCGAGACCACCGCGCTCGGCGCCGCCTACGCCGCCGGCCTGGCCACCGGGTTCTTCGCCGACCTCGACGAGATCCGCCGGCTGTGGCAGGAGGAACGCACCTACACCCCCGACGTGCCGGCGTCCGACCGCGACGAGGCCTACGCCCTGTGGAACAAGGCCGTGGAGCGCACCCTCGGCTGGGCCTGATTTTGGGGCCTGACCCTCTGTCCTACACTGGGGACCATGTCACGTGATCCCCGAGACCCCACCGTCCGTATCGGCGACGCCGACCGTGAGGCCGCGCTGTCGGTGCTGGCCGTCCACTTCGCCGACGGCCGGATCACACTGACCGAGTACGACGACCGCTGCCGCGAGGCCGCGGCCGCCCAGACCAGGCACGAGCTCGACGTCCTGTTCCACGACCTGCCCGCACTGCCGAACCAGTCCGGCCAGCCCGGCGGGGCGGTGTCCGTCTACTCCGCCGGCGAACTCGCCGAACAGCACCGCCGTGGCGCACGCCCCCGCGCCGGCATCATGGCGCTGACCACCCTCGGCTCCGTCGCCGGGGCCATCGCCCTGGGCAACGACGCCTCCGCGCTCCTGCTGCTGCTCATCCCCGCGGTCGCGGTACTGCTGTACGTGCTGAAGGTCGGCCCCGAGTCCTGGCACACCCCCAGCCCGGAGGCCCTGGAACGGGCGAGGATGCGCCGGCTGCGCCGCGAACACCGGCTGGCGTTGGAGGAGCAGCAGCACACCCAGCAGCTCGCGCTGGAGGAGCAGAAGGCCCGGCGTAAGATGCGCACCTCGGAGATGACCGGCGACGCCATGGACATGGCGCAGCGCGCGATGAAGGGCGCCGCAGGACGGTTCCGGCCGCGTCGCGGCGAGGGTCCCGGTGACGGTCCCGGTACTACTGGTCCCCGAGGGTGATGAACTGGTCGATGACCCCGGCGAACATCCGGATGCCCACCGGCAGGCACGCCTCGTCCAGCACGATGTTGGGCTGGTGGAGGTCGGGCTTCTCCCCCCGGCCCGTCCACGCGCCCAGGCGCGCCATAGCACCGGGGACGTGCTCCAGGTACCAGCTGAAGTCCTCGCCGCCGGAGGACTGCGGTGCCTCCTGCAGGGCGTGCGGGTCGACGTCCTTCACGGCCTGCGCCATCACGGCGGTGCAGGCGTCGTCGTTGGTCACCGGCGGCACACCCTTGGTGTAGCGGATCTCCGCGGTGGCCCCGGTGGGGGCCAGGATCTGCTCCACGAGCTGGGGGAACAGGGCGTCCAGCTCGCGCCAGACCGTGGGGCTTCCGGTGCGCAGCGTGCCCAGCAGCGTGGCCTCCTGGGGGATGGCGTTGAAGGCGGACCCGCCGTTGACCGCGCCGAAGGTCAGCACGGTGCCGGTCCGCGGGTCCACACGCCTGGACAGGAGGCCGGGCAGCTGGGTGATCAGCAGGCCGACGGCGTAGATCACGTCGGCGGTGAGGTGCGGACGGCTGGTGTGCCCGCCCGCGCCACGCACCACCAGCTCCACCACGTCGGTGGCGGAGGTGATCGCACCGGTGCGCACACCGATCTGCCCGGCGCGCAGCTTCGGCTCGGCGTGCACGGCGAAGATGTGGCTGACGCCCTCGAGGGCACCGGCGCGGATGACGTCGGTCGCCCCACCGTCGAGGACCTCCTCCGCGGGCTGGAAGATGCAGCGTACCCGCTGGGTGAGCCCGTGGTCGCGGTCGTACTCCGCCAGCGCGCAGGCCAGGCCGAGCACCACGGTGGTGTGGATGTCGTGGCCGCAGGCGTGCATCACACCGGTGGTGGTGGAGGCGAAGTCGAGGCCGGTGACCTCGTTGAGTGGAAGGGCGTCGATGTCGGCGCGGAAGGCGATCGCGGGGTCGGCGTCCCGTGTCCCCTGCCCGCCGATGTCGACGGTGACCCCGGTGCCCGGGAGCCGTCGCGGCGACAGGCCTGCGTCGGTGAGCCGGTCGACGATGAACTGCGTGGTCGCGGTCTCGCGGTGGGACAGTTCCGGGTGGGAGTGAAGGTGGCGCCGCCAGCCGATCACCGTGTCGTGGTTGTCGACGGTCCAGGCGGCGACGGCGTCGGCCACCGGGACGGAGTCGGCGGAACCGAGGGTGCTCTCTGAGGCCACTGGGGCGGTGCTCCTTCAAGGTGAAGATCGTGTCGGGATGCTGCGGCGGGACAGCCGTTCCCGGCCATCCTCACCACTCTAGTCACTGTGCCCCTCCTCTCCTACCCCGGGCCACCTGACACCCGCCGCGCCCTATGCTGGGCCGTATGACCGACACGAAGGACACGAACGTCACACCGGACCCGGCCGCGACCGCCCGCCGGGCGGCCACGGAGATCGCGCGCAGGACGGGACGGGACTCCCACGACGTCGCCGTCGTGCTCGGCTCGGGGTGGCGTCCCGCCGCCGACGTGCTGTGCGGCGGGGACGGGGCCGGCGGGGTGACCGAGTTCCCGATGGCCGAGCTGCCCGGTTTCCTGCCGCCCACGGCCGAGGGGCACGGCGGCACGGTGCGCAGCCTGGAGGTCGGCGGGCTGCGCGTCCTGGTGATGCTGGGACGCACCCACGCCTACGAGGGGCACCCGCTGTGGCGGACGGTGCACGCGGTGCGCACCACCGCGGCGTGTGGCGTCCGGCGGCTGGTGCTCACCAACGCCGCCGGCGGGCTCGCCGAGGGCATGGAGGTCGGGGAGCCGGTGCTGATCAGCGACCACCTCAACATGACCGGACGCACCCCGCTGGTGGGCGCGGACTTCGTCAACCTCGTCGACGCCTACTCCCCTGCCCTGCGTGCCCTGGTCCGCGAGCTGCGTCCGGGCACACGCGAGGACGTGTACGCGATGATGCCCGGTCCGCAGTACGAGACGCCGGCGGAGATCCGCATGCTGCGCACCCTCGGCGCCGGGTTGGTCGGCATGTCCACGGTGCACGAGACCGTCGCGGCCCGTGCCGAGGGCCTCGAGGTCCTCGGCCTGTCGTTGGTGACGAACCTGGCGGCCGGCATCACCGGCGAACCGCTCGACCACGAGGAGGTACTCGCCGCGGGTGCCGCGTCCGCGGCGGAGGTCGGCGGGCTGCTGCGCACGCTGCTCGAAAGGCTCTCAGACACAACAGAAACGGAGGCCACACGATGAGCGGCACGTTGAGGTTCGGCACGGCAGGTCTGCGCGCCCCGGTGGGCTCGGGGCCGGACCGGATGAACGTGTCCACGGTGACGCGGGCGACCGGCGGGGTCGCCGCCTGGCTGACAGAGCGGCAGGGGCGGCAGGGGCGACAGGACGGTCCCGTCAGCGTGGCCGTCGGCTACGACTCGCGGTACGGCTCACACGCCATGGCGCGTGCGGCGGCGGAGACCTTCGCCGGGGCGGGGTTCGACGTCACGCTGATCGCCCACCCGGCGCCCACCCCGGTCATCGCGTGGCTGGTGAAGCACCGTGGGCTCGACGCGGGCGTGCAGATCACCGCGAGCCACAACCCGCGCGGCGACAACGGCTACAAGCTCTACCTCGCCGGCGGCTCGCAGCTGGTCAGCCCGGCGGACCGGGAGATCGAGGCGCACATCGACGACCAGCCCTCCGCGCCGGACGTGCCCCGCTCCACCACGGTGTCGCTGGACCTCGGGGCGGTCGACGGCTACGTCTCCGCCGTCGCCGCACCCCTGGCGTCCGGCGAGGGGAAGGTGCTCGCGGCGCGTCGCGACCTGCGGGTCCTCTACACCGCCCTGCACGGGGTGGGTGGCAGCACGCTGGAGGAGTCGTTCCGCAGCGCCGGGTTCAACCGGCCGGACACGGTGGTGCCGCAGCGTTGGCCCGACCCCGAGTTCCCCACCGTCGACTTCCCCAACCCCGAGGAGCCGGGAGCGTGCGACCTGCTGCTGGCGCAGGCGTCCGCCGCGCCGCCCTCGCAACGTCCTGACCTGCTGGTCGCGCTCGACCCGGACGCCGACCGCTGCATGCTCGGCATCCCGGACGCCTCGGCGCCGCTGGGCTACCGGATGCTGCGCGGCGACGAGACCGGTCCGCTGCTCGCGCAGCGGGCGCTGGAGCACAATGGCGCTGAGGGCACTGGCAGCACAGGGAACAAGCCCGTCGTCGCGACGACGGTGGTGTCGTCCTGCCTGCTGGGACGCATCGCCGCGGCCCGCGGCTGGGAGTTCCGCGAGACGATGACCGGGTTCAAGAACCTCGCCCGCGCCGCCGACGATACCGACGGCGAGCTCGCCTACGCCTACGAGGAGGCGATCGGCACCTGCCCGTTCCCGCAGGTCGTGGCCGACAAGGACGGTTTCGCCACCGCGCTGCTCGCCGCCACCTGGGCCGCGGAACTCAAGGCCCACGGCGCCTCACTGCAGGACGAGCTCGACCGGCTCGACGCCGAGTTCGGACCGGTGCGCACAGCGCAGGTCCCGGTACGTTGCGACTCCACGCAGGACGCCGCGACGCTGGTCGCCGACTGGGCGCAGTCGCCGCCGGCGGGTCTGGCGGCCGGTCGGGACGCGCGCGGGACGGACGTCGAACCACTCGACGGCACCAACGCGGCGTCCGGCGTGCGGTTGACCTGGACGTCGGACGACGGCCTGGGGTACCGGGTCATCGCCCGGGCGTCCGGCACGGAGCCGAAGGCGAAGTTCTACCTCCAGGTGGCCGGCGGGACGGACGACGGGACCGCTGCGGTGGAGTCCGCGCTGGCCGGTCTCGCCACCACGGTGCGCCAGGCTGTGCCGGGTAGTTAGCCCCGCGACTAGCTCAGGTCGATGTTGCGGGGGCCGTAGAGCCGGTCGCCGGCGTCGCCGAGGCCGGGGACGATGTAGGCGTTGTCGTCGAGCTCGGGGTCGACAGTGGCGGTGACCAGGCGCTTCACCGGGTAGCCGGAGTCACGCACCGCCTCCACACCCGGCACCGCGGCGACCATGCAGACCACCACGATGTCCGTCGCGCCACGCTCGGCGACCAGGCGCAGACCGTGCAGCAGGGAACCACCGGTGGCGAGCATCGGGTCCACCAGGAACACGGTGCGGTCCGACAGGTCGTCCGGCAGGGCCTCGAGGTAGGGCACGGGCTCGTGGGTCTGCTCGTCGCGCGCCATGCCCAGGAAACCGACCTGCGCGTCGGGGATCATCGAGAGCGCGGGGTCGATCATGCCGAGCCCGGCGCGGATGATCGGCACGACGATCGGCGGATTCGCCAGACGCCGCCCCGTCGCCATCGCCACGGGGGTCTCCACGGAGAACTCCTCGGTCGGCAGGTCGCGGGACGCCTCGTAGACCAGCATCGCGCCGAGGTCGGCGAGTGCGCCGCGGAAGGCGACGTTGTCGGTGCGGGCGTCGCGCATGATCGTCAGCCGTGAGGCGGCCAGCGGGTGGTCGACCTGCACGACCTCCATCCCGCTCGACGCCGTGCCGGACGCACCGGTCTGCCTGGTTCGCTGTGAATCCTCCATACCCTCCAAAATAGCCCACGGTGCGGGGAACCTCCGAGCCCGCCGGCGAGTCTCTCTCACCATGGCACCCGCACACGAGTCCCCGACCCACGCAGCGACCGGCCTGGTGGCGGACGTGGAGGCACTGACCTCCGCCGCGTCCCGCGCCGATCGTGTCGCCGACCTGCTCACCACCGGTGCGTCCGGCGATGGCCCGGCCGTCCCGCCCGTGCTCCCGGCCCTCGTCCCGCAGGCCGCGGGGCTGGTCGCCGCGCTGCAGCGCGCCCGCGGGCGGCAGGCGGACGCCCTGGCGGGGTTCTCCGGTTTCTACCGTGCCAGCGCCTCCTCGCTGACGACCACCGCGGTGGACCTGGCGGCCGGCGAGGCCGGCTCCGCGGCGGCCTTCTCGGGCACCTGGCAGGGGCCCGGGGCATGACCGACCTGCTCAGCCTCGTCGAACCCGTGCGCCGGCTCGTGCCAACGGCGGCGTCCGCCGGCAACCACCCGCTCGCCGCCCTGCTGGTGGACGCCGGCACGTCCGACCTGGCCGGCCAGCTGGCGAACCAGCTCCCCGGGCTGGTGGACGCCGCGCTGCGCGGCACCGCGGGCAGCGTCGCCGTCGACCGGCTCACCGGGGCAGGCACCGACACCACCGAGATCCTCCGCCTGGCCGGGGAGGTCGAGGCCGTGGCGCAGGAGGCGACGGCGGCGACCGGACGCGCGGCGGCGGACATCACGCTCATCGTCGAGCAGTGCATCCGACAGATCATGGTGGCGGTCGTCGGTGCCCCGCTCTCCCCCGGCGCCCCCGCCGCCGCGCTGCAGATCGCCTGCCTGCACCTCGCCCGCGCCCAGGAACGCCTGGACCTCCTCGGTGCCGAGCTCGCCGAACTCACCACCCGCGTCGACGTCACCGACGCCGCGCTACCCACGGTGCCGCCGTCACCGGACGCCCCGGCGTCCGCGACATCGGCGTCGCCTGGGTCCCCGGGGTCCCCACCGCCGGAGGTGGCCGTCGGCGCCGAAGCGTCCGACGTATCCGACGTGTCCGACGTGGCAGGCGCACCCACCCCGCAGGCCGCGGCGGCCGTGGAGGCGGCGAAGTCCGCGATCGGCACGCCCTACGTGTGGGGAGGCACGTCACCGGCCACCGGCGTGGACTGCAGCGGACTGACCCAGTGGGCCTACGGGCAGGCCGGGGTCGACATCCCGCGCACCGCCGACCAGCAGGCCGTCGGCACCCCCGTGGGCGCCGACGACCTCGCCCCCGGCGACCTCGTGGTGTGGGACGGCCACGTCGCCATGGTCACCGGCGACGGGCAGATGATCGAGGCCGGCGACCCGGTGCAGGTCAACCCCGTACGCACCGAGAACATCGGCATGGGTTTCCTCGGCTTCTACCGGCCGACCGCCTGAGGAGGGTGAGACCACGATGACCCACGACAACACGGGCAGGGGCCGGCTGGGCCGACGGTCGCAGCGCCGGGGCCTGGCCAGGATCGTCACCACGCCGGCCAGCGCCGAATACAACGTCGAGCAGTTCCTCGGCGAACCACCGCCGACCGTGCCACCGGTGCTGAAGGCGGAGCTGTTCACCTCCACCGGTGCACACGGTGGTCCGGTCATCGACCCGGGCCACGCTTCCCGCTAAAATCTGTCGTCATGGCAGACAACGGAATCGTCACCCTCGAGCTCGAGACCACCGCCGGCACGTACTACACGCTGTGGGCCCCAGGCTGGGTGTCGCGCGGCGAACAGTGGCAGGCGTTCCTCGGCGACGAGTCCGGGGTCTTCGCGTTCAACTCGCCGGCGGAACTGCTGGCCTGCATCACCTCGACGTCCGCCCACGACCTGGCGGACCACCCCGCCTGGGCGTCCTTCATGGACGGCGCGGAAGCGCGCGTGACCCCGCGCAAGGGCGGACGGATCAGCTTCGTCGAACTCCCCAACAACCTGGCCGGCCGTCCGTCCTTCGAGAACACCCGGACGGTGGCCAACGCCTTCCAGGTGCTGCGCTCGCTCGGCGTCGTGTGCGGCATCAACCGCATCAACCGGTGGTTCCACTCCTACTCCGTGCTGTCCAACGTCAGCCGCGGCCAGGACCACTACGCCGGGGAGAACGGGCTGGCCGAGTGGTCGAGCGTGGGACTGACCGTGCGTGACAACTGGGTCGAGCTCACCGACGACGTCGACGAGGCACTGGTCACCCCGGATCTCGGGGAGGACGCCGAGGCGCTCGTCGCCGACGCGCAGGCGCGCATCGACGCCGCCGCCGAGAAGGAGGAGGCCGGAGAGAAGGCAGGGGCGGACGAGAAGGCCGACGAGGAGATCGCTGGCACCGCAGGTGCTGCAGGTGCCGCGGCAGGCTCGGACGAGGAAGGCGCAGACGAGGACGCGGCCGACCCGTACGACGCCACCCCCTGGGGCCGGGCGGGCATCGACCCGATCCGGATCACGGTCGACGGGACCACGGTCTACACCCTGCGCTGCTACGTGGGCGACCGCTCCCCGGTGTTCCTGGGTCACCGCGGGGAGATCAACACCTTCCCGTCCTCCCGGTCACTGGTGCGCTGGATCGTCGACGCACGCGACCACGACCTCGCGGAGATGGAGACCTGGGGCGACCTGGTGACCCTGGCCAACGCCGGGGAGCTGGAGGTGGAGGTCCACCCGTCGAACGTCTACGGGTTCACCGGGCTGCGCTCCGACATCACCGAGGGTATCGAGGCCGTCGACACCGAGCAGCTGGGCCGGGCGTACGAGCTGTTGGCCGACGCCGCCGACTGGGCGCAGGACGACGGGGTCAACAAGGTGCTCCTCGCCTACCCGCGTCTGCAGGACTACATCGCCTACATGCTGGGGTCCCCCTCCGCGGCGACCCCGACGCCCCCCTTCGACGAGGAGGCGAACGGGTGGACGCGTCTGGAGGAGAACCTGACCGGCCGTTTCACCAAGTTCTGACGGTTCTGAGACTTCTGAGGCCCGGGAAACTTTCTCGCGCAGAACCCTTGACGAACACCTTTTCGAACATTACTGTTAGTTGGCAGATAGAAGATTCATGTAGGGCGGGCCAACGGAACACATGATCGAGAGGGGCGGCGGGGATGTCGGAGACGGAACCACCTGCAGGTCTGGTCGGGTCGACCACCGACCTGTGCGAGGCGCTGGACCGGCTCGATTCCGCGGTGCAGGACGTCATCGCCCACGGCCCCGAGACCTGGTCGAGGATGGACGAGTCCTCCCGGCTGCAGGCCGTGCAGAAGCTCGAACGGGCCAGGAAGAAGCTGGCCCTGGCCGATTCCTCATTCATCTCCGCCCACGAGGCGGACCTCCCCGCCGGACCACAGCGACGTGCCCGTGCACTGAGCGAGATCCTCAACACGACGCTGCGGGACGCGAAGACCCGTCTCACCGGCTGGTCCCGCACCGCCGAACGGCCGGACCCGTGGGGGCCGGACCCCACCGCGCCGCACGTCGAGCACATGCCGCACCTGACAGAACTGGTCGGTGAAGGCCTCCTCGACGCCGCCGGGGTGGAGAAAGTCGACCGTCAGATCCGGGCGCTGCCGGCCGCGATCCAGCCGGAGATCACGCGCATCGCCGACGAACCCGTCGCCGACCTCGCCAGGAAGCAGGGGCCGGACATCCTCGACTCCTTACGCAACTTCCTCCTGGACCTCGTCGGGGCCGACGAGCCCTACACCGAGAAGGACCACCGCAGGATGAGGTCGCTGACGCTCGGGCGGCAGGGCGTGGACGGGATGACACCGATCCGCGGCACCCTGACCCCGCACCTCGCGGCGTCGATGCAGCGTCTCATGGCGGACCACGCCAAGACCGGCGACCTCCTGGACGAGGACGCCGCCGCCGAGGACGACCGCACCCCGGAGCAGCGGCGTCACGACGCGCTCGCCGCCGCCGTCCACGCCGGTTACGGCCCCGGACGGGCCCTGAACCCCGGCCGCGGTGCGACGACCATCGTCGCGGTCATGCCGGTCGAACAGCTGATCGCACGGACCGGCACAGCGCTGACGGACGTGGGCGTGCACGTCCCCGCCGCGACGTTGCTGGAGGACACCGACCGCCTGGAGACCTGCCTGCAGGTTCTCGGCGTGGACGGCCGCACGCTGTGCTTCGGCCGCTCCCGCAGACTGGGGAGCCTGGACCAGTACCTCGCCCTCGTCGGCGAGGAGGGCATCAGTTCGGCACCGGGCACCGACAGCGCCCCCGCGCACTGCCACGTCCACCACATCGACGGGTGGAGCGCCGGCGGCGCGACCGACCTCGACAACCTGACGTTGGTCTCACCCGCCATGCACGCCCGGGTGGACGACTCCCGCACCAACCCGGACCGGTGGTGGACCGTCACCGCCGAAGACGGCACAGGGCGCCGGGTCATCTGGACACCGCCCGTCGGCGAGGACCCGACACGGACCGCCGTACACAACGACCACCCCACGGTGCGCCGCCACCCCGGTGCCGCGAGGCGCCGCCTCTACCGTGATCAACTGCGCAAGAGGACGGGAGAGAAGAAACCGGGGAGCAACGGGAGCAAGGACAAGGACACGACGACCAGCGGGGATCCGCCGTGACGCCTCAGCACGGGCTGGAGTAGGAGGTGTCCCCGTCCAGCAGCCGGGCGTTGCTCCCCGGGGTCGCCGCAGCGGCAGCGCACAACGCCTCCCGGTCGTCGCCGTAGTCGACGACGACCGGGTGGACCGTCGTGCCGTCCACGCCCGGCCTCAGGGAGGGACAGTGCCCGGGCTCCAGCAACACCGCCCCCGGGTTGGCCGCGACCGCGCCGTCCACCTCCGAACGGAAGGTGGGGCTATTCCCCATCACCGAGGAGACGATGAGCACCCCACGGCCGTCGCACGCCAATCCGTCGTCCGGCTCCGACTGGGGTTCCGGCTGGGGTTCCGGCTCAGACTCAGACGGGGACTCCGGCTGGGTTCGGGTTTCGGCCTGCCCGGCGGTGACCGTGACGGTCTCGGTGTCCTGCGTCGCGTCCGGGGAGGACGTCTCCGACGCCTGTTCAGACTCCGGCGAGCGTTGCACCGAGGTCAGCTCGAGGGCGGCGTCGTCCGCGGCAGTCGCGTCCTCCCCCGAACGCGCAGACCACAGTGTCAACGCCAGCACGAGCGCGGCGACCAGCACCAGGATGCCGACGACACCGGCGATGATACCGACGATAATCCACGGGCTCTGCCGCCCGCCGGGAGTCACGACCGGACTTCCCCACGTGCCGCCGACCAGGGGTAGGACGAGCGCAGCGCGAAGTACGCCCCCAGCGCCAGCAGCAGGATGCCGGCGACGAGCACCACGTACTCCCCCGGGCCCGTCGTCGTGCGGACGGAATCGAGCAGGGCCCGCAGGATCTCAGCGTCCTGCCCGCTGGGTCCGCCGTCGGTCGAGAAGAGTTCGTCGTCGACCCCCAGTGCCGTGACCAGCCCGTAGACCGCGTACCCGATGAAACCTGCTCCGCAGACGGCGACCACCACCGAAGCGATACGACGCAGCGCGGTGAATCCGATGAGCACGGCCGCAGCCAGGACGAGGAGAAGCAGACCACAGGCCAGCGACAGGAGCGTCGCGTCCACCCAGGTCTCCTGCAGCCCGATCGAGTGGAACGCACCGGTGACCGTACCGAAGCCGGAGATGGTGAACACCATGTCGGAGTCCTCAGCGCCGGTCGAGCCGGTCGCCCCGGCCGTGGCCGCGGTGATCACGGTCCTGCCCCAGGGCAGGGCGAGTCCGACTACCGCCAGCAGGGCGAGTACACCCGTCGCCGCGGCGACGACCAGGTGGTGGGTCGCCAACGCGTGGGCCTGGCCGAGCGCCACCCGCCCCTTCGACGGGGTCGCCGTCGCGTCCTGCGTGCCGGTGTCCGTCAAGCTACTGCTCCGAACGGTTGTCGGGCGCCACGATCTTGCGCACGCCCCAGATGATCTCGTTGATGCTGACCCAGGCGGCGACGTGCGCGAGGGTGAACAGCGTGGCCTTCATCACCGACAGCCCGGCGTTCACGTCGCTGGCTCCGGCGGTCAGCAGGACGATGAGCGGGTAGATCATGCCGACGACGATGACCGCCAGCAGCGAGAGGTACAGCTTCGACTCGCTGCGGGACCGCGACCCGACGCCCCAGGTGCTCGTGTCGAGCTGCGGGGTCTGGCGCTGCGCCTGTCCCTGTGCCTGACCTGGTGCCTGACCCGGCGCCTGCTGGAACTGGTTGTTCGGTGCGGCGTGCTGCGGCCCGCGGTAGCCACCGGGCACAGAGGACGCAGCGGGCTGCTGCCACGAGTTCGGCGCCGGCGCGTCCTGCGCATCCTGGTTGTCCGGGTCGTCCTGATAGTCGGGGGCGTCCTGCACGGTCTCCGTGGGGGACTCGCCCAGATCCGGGGCGTCCTGGCCGATCAGCGGTTCCTGCTCCGACACGACAGGATTCTCCCGCGTGACGTCCGGGTCGACACCCTGCCCGACGAGGTCGTATCCGCCGGACACGTTCGGCGACTGCGTGTCCGCGAGGTCGTGCAGCCACCGGATGTTGACGACGTCGTCCTGCGGCCCGTTGAGGGCGGCCTCGTAGAGGTCGCGCTTGTACGGGTCTCCGAGGATCGCCCTGGCGGTCTGCATCTGGTCTACCTCGGGCGAGTCACCGCTGAATCCCCGACCGCGCAGGTCGGACAGGCGGGAGTCGAGGACCTCCGCGATCTCCCGCGGCGGCATGTCCTTGTCGAGCTGAAGTTCGGTGTACAGGTCGTAGTTCGCCATGGGAGTCCTTGTCTCTATCGGCCGTTTCTGGTCCGTCACTGGACCGTCTCTGGTCCGTCTCTGGGGCGTTCAGGGGCACTCTAATACATCAGTCTGGCAATCGAATACCTGGAATCGAATACCTGGAATCCGGTGAGCCCTCACCTCTCCAGCCGATCAGCATACGGGCATGCCCTGGATGACGTCGAGCGCCGAGGACGCCTCGTCCACGGCCTCCCCGGTCAGCAGCATGGCGTACCGGGTACGGTCCGCGGACTCCGGGAACACCGACATCGCCCCACCGGTCTCGGCGGCATCGACCGTCCTGATCCGGCATCCGTCGTACTCGAACGGTGCAGCCCCCTCGGCGGGGACGTAGGACGCCCGGACCTCCTCGCTGCCGAAGTCGACGACGGCCATGGTCAGTCCGTCGCCGCGGCAGGTCACGCGGGCCTGTTCCTCGCCGCGGGGCTCGCCGCTGTCGCAGGTCATCCCCTGCCATCCGCTCTGCCCCTGCCGCTCAGGCAGGAGTGAGGGGAAGGCGTTGACGATCCTGGCGTCGTCGGCGTCCCACGCCGGCGTCACGACGTGGCGGTATCCCAGGAACCCGCCGACGCCGACCACCGCCAGCAGCGCGAGGACGCCGAGCACGACGACGGGCGTGCGCGCCGCGTTGCGCCGGACGGACGCCCCGGACGCAGCCGGCGACGGCGCCGCCGCCCAGTTCACCGGCACCTCGCGCGTCGGCGCGTCCTGCCGGTTGGCGGAGACAGGGGCGGCGGGAGCGGCAGGGTCGGCGAGCGCGTCGAGGAACGCCACGGCGGTCGGGTACCGGCGCCCGGGGTCGTTGTCCAGCGCCCGGCGCAGCACCGCGGTGAGGTGCGGGGCGGCCGGGCCGTCCTGCGGTGCCAGCGCGTCCGGGGTGAGCGTGGGCAGTGTCCGCTCGCCCCGCCACGCGGCCGTGGACATCGTGTCGCGGAACGCGGTGAGGGTGAGCATCTCCAGGGCGATCAGCGCGAGTGCGTAGCGGTCGGTCGCCGCACTGTAGTCCACCTTGTGTGCGCCGTAGGTGGTGGCCATGGTGAAGATCTCCGGGGCCATGTACTTCTCCGTGCCGATCACCATGCCGGTGGAGGTCACCCGGGTGTCGTCGCCGGCGATGCTGATGCCGAAGTCGGTGAGCAGTGCCGTCGTGCCCACGCTGCCGTGCGGGTCGCGGGGAAGCAGGATGTTCGCCGGTTTGAGGTCGCGGTGCACCACCGGCGGCGAGCGGTGGTGGATGTGGTCCAGGGCCTCGGCGACGGGACGCAGGATGCGGCACGCCTCGTCGACGCTGAAGCGCCGTCCGGTGCCGCGACGTTCCTCCAGCGCCTCGGCGAGGTCACCGCCGTCGACGTAGTCCATGACGAAGTAGGCGGCCGTACCGGTGGTCGACGTCGCGTCTGCGGAGTCGGCGTAGTGGATGTTGACCACCGAGGTGTGGCGGATCGTGGCCAGCGTCCTCATCTCCGCGAGGAACCGCTGGTAGCCGTCACCGGCGCCGGGCCCGCCTGGCCCGACGATCTCCGGACGGATCGCCTTCACCGCCACCCAGCGGTGCAGCCCCCGGTCGTAGGCGCGGTAGACGTGCCCCATGCCGCCCCGGCCGACCGGGGTGAGGTCGGTGAGGTTGTGCCGGGACTCGAGCTCGGCGGCGAGACCGGCGGGACCGGCTGGACCGTCCGCGCCGGTCTCTCCCCAGCCGCTCACCCGGCGTCCTCGGAGCTCCAGGTGAAGTCGCGGGAGGACACCTCGTCGCCGCTGCCGTCGATGACCCGGACGCCCGACCCGGTGAGTTCCACGCGGGAACCGTTGCCGTCGAGGGAGCGGGTCACCCACCGTCCCGCGCTGACGCGGCCCATGTCGATGTCGTACTCGGCGGACCGGTCGTTGTAGAAGCCCCGGTAGTAGAGGTCGCCGCGCTCCCCGACACGGCAGACCACCGCGTAGTCCTCGCCGTTGGTCCCGGCGTAGACCCACTCGTCGCTGGAGTTGCAGGACGCCGCGCTCACGCCGCGCCATCCCCGCGGGCTCAGGTCCGACGGGGTGCCGGGTGAGCTAGTGGTGGTCGGCGTGCTGGAGGTGGTCGGTGCGCTGGACGTGCTGGGCTCCGGCGACCGGACGGACGTCGGGGTCTCGCTCGTCTCGCTCGTCACCTCCGGCTCGGGGACGGCGGTGAACTGCAGCGGGGAGCCGCCGTCGTCGGACGCGTCGTCGGTGGTGTTGTTCCAGGCCAGCATGCCTGCGACGGCGAGCCCGACGACCACGACGATCGCGACGACCGCGACCACGGCCGCCACGATGATGCCGGTGGCGAGCCCACCTGCGCGGCCTGACTTACCTGTGTTCCCTGTGTTCCCTGTGTTCCCGGCACCGGGTTCCTGCCGCCAGGGGTTGCCGCCGGGCGCAGGCGTGCCCCAGTCGTTGTTCCCCACTCCGTCTCCTCCGTGTCTTCGCGGTCCTCTCGCCAGCCTCCGTGTCCGGGGACCGTTCAGTGTTGTTTCCTGAGAGACCAGTAGTTTTCCTGAGCATACCTGGCCAATGCAAGGCGCCTGGTCGGGGCATTGCCGTTGCGGACGGAGAATCCGGTCACCCCGCTGTTCCCGAGGGCCTTGGAGAGGTAGTCGATCTTGGTGTTCACCTTCTTCTGCGACCATCCCAGGGTCTGCTCCAGGTCCCTCACGGTCGGCACCTCGGACAGGTCCGTCCCGGGACGGCGGACCAGGGGGTCGGCGAGGGCGCACAGGAGGCGGACCTGTTCCTCGTTGAAGATCAGCTCCCCGACGGTCAGGGGCGCCCCGGCGGCGGGGCCCGTGGCGGACGTCCCGGCTGGCGGACGCAGCGTCGCGGCGACGGTGAGGTCGAGTTCGTAGGTGGTCACCGAGGTGGCGAAGACGACCGCGGACTCCCCCAGCGGCAGCGGCAGGCTCGCCCCGCGTCCCAGACGGATCTGGCTGAAGGAGTTCCTCGCCCGCGGCTGGATGTTGGCCGCCAGGCGTCCGCCGAGGTTGGTGATCATCCAGGTGCCGTCGGAGTCCCAGACCTGCAGGAAACGGCGGTGCATGAACTCGTCGTCGGAGCCGAGGGGGAACTCCGCGGCGCGGCCGAGGGTGATCGACTGACCGGGGTTGAGCGCGATCCGGTGGCCGATCTGGTCGTCGATGAGGACCTGGCCGGGCAGCAGGCTGGGAAACGTCATACCGACATGGTCCTACCGTTCGAGCTCGTGCGCCAGGGAATCAAGTTCCCCGCCACCGGCCATCTCCAGGGTGAGCTGCTCGAGGGTGACCTCGTCGCGTGCGGCGTCGAGCACGCTGCCACCCAGGTTCAGCAGGACGAAATGGTCCCCCACCAGGTACGCGTGGTGCGGGTTGTGGGTGATCAGGATGACCCCGACGCCCTCGTCGCGGGCGGCGGCGATGAACTTCAGCACCATGCCGGACTGTTTCACGCCGAGGGCGGCGGTCGGTTCGTCGAGGATCAGGACGCGCGCACCGAAGTACAGGGCGCGCGCGATGGCGACCACCTGGCGCTGGCCTCCGGACAGCGAGGCGATCGGCACCGAGACGTCCTTCAGGTCGACGCCCATGCGCTGCAGGCGCTCGGCGGTGATCTCGCGCATCTGCGCCTCGCGCAGGACGCCGAAGCGTCCGGTCATCTCCTGGCCGAGGAAGAAGTTGCGCCACACGGGCATCTGCCCGACGACGGCGAGGTCCTGGTAGACGGTCGCGATGCCGTGGTCCAGTGCGTCGCGCGGTTTGGCGAAGTTCACGGGCTCTCCGTCGACGAGGATCTCGCCGTCGGTGGGGCCGTGCAGTCCGGCGAGCGTCTTGATCAGGGTTGACTTGCCCGCACCGTTGTCGCCGAGGACGCAGGTGACGCTGCCTTCCCGCACGGACAGGTTGATGTCGTCGAGGGCGCGGAAGGAGCCGTAGCTCTTGCCGACGCCGCGGAGCTCGATTACGGGGGCGGTCTCAGGGTTGGTCACTGTCGGGCCTCCGAGTACTTCGAGAAGGAGTTGTTGGCGAGCACGGCGAGGAGCAGCACTCCGCCGAGGAAGAACTTGAACCAGTCGGGGTTCCAGCCGGCGTAGACGATGCCCTGGTTGGTCATGCCGAAGATCAGGGCGCCGATGGCGGTACCCACGGCGGTGCCCTTGCCGCCAGTCATCGCGCACCCGCCGACGACGGCGGCGATGATGTAGAGGAACTCGTTGCCCACACCCTGACCGGCCTGGATGGAGTCGAACTGGTAGAGGTTGTGCTGGCCGACGAACCAGCAGGACGCGGCGACGGTCATGAACAGGATGATCTTCACCCGGTCGACGGGAACGCCCACGGCGCGGGCGGCGTCCTTGTTCCCGCCGACGGCGAAGATCCAGTTGCCGAACCGGGTCTTGAACAGCACCCAGCTGGCCACCGCGACGAACAGCAGCCACCAGAACACGGTGACCTGCACGGTCACGCCGAAGACGTGGACCGAGCCGGCGAAGAGGCGGCGGCAGAACTCGTAGCCCTGCATGTCGGAGATCACCGGGGTGGCGACCTGGTCGTTGACCAGTTTCGTGACCGCGAGGTTGAGCCCCTGCAGCATGAGGAAGGTGGCCAGGGTGATCAGGAAGCTGGGGATGCCCGTGCGGGTGACCATCCACCCGTTGAAGAAGCCGATGGCCAGGGCGATGAGCAGTGCCAGCAGCGAGCCGACCCAGGTCTGCAGGTGGAAGTTGTAGGCGATCATCGTGGCCGCCAGTGCCGTGGTGGTCACCGCGACGCCGGTCGACAGGTCGAACTCGTCACCGATCATCAGCAGGCCCACGGCCAGCGCCACGATGCCCAGCGTGGAGGACGTGTAGAGCACGGTGGCGACCGCGTCCAGGGAGCGGAAGCTCGGGGCGACGACGAGGAAGAGGATGAAGATCGCCACCGCGCCGATGAGGCTGGCGAACTCGGGGCGGCGCAGCAGGGAGGTCAGTCGGGTCCCGATCATCGCAGGCCCTCCTTCGCGGCGTCGGCGATGGTGTCGATGTTGGATTCGTCCACGAAGCTCGGACCGGTGTACACCGGACGCCCGCCGCCGACAGTGGTGCCGTTGCGCTTGGCCAGCCACAGGGCATCGACGGCCATGTAGCCCTGCAGGTAGGGCTGCTGGTCGACGGCGAAGCTGACCCGTCCGTCGCGGATCGCGGGGACGAGCTCGGCGTTGGTGTCGAAGGTGCCGATGTTGACGTCCGCGCCGGTGGCCTCGGCCGCGTCGGCGACGACGAGGGAGACCGGTGTGACCAGGCCCATGACCCAGTCGATGGAGTTGTCCTGGGCGAGCTTGGACTGCACGGTGGACTTCACCGAGGTGAGGTCCTGGCCGTTGACGTAGAGGATCTCCACGGAGCCGTCGGTGAGGCCCTCGTCGATGCCGGCGCAGCGGGCCTCCTGGGAGGAGTTGCCCTGTTCATGGACCACGCACAGGGTCTTCTTCGCCCCCTCCTCCTGGAGACGTTCACCGGCCTTCTGGCCTGCGACGGCCTCGTCCTGACCGAAGAAGCCGGTGAGTCCGTAGCGCTCGTAGTCCTCCATGCCGGCGTTGAGGCCGACGACGGGGATGCCCGCGTCCACGGCGCGCTGGGCGGCCGGACCGATGGCGTTGGCGTTGGGCATGGTCAGCGCGATGCCGTCGACGTCGGAGTCGATGGCGGACTGCACCAGGCTGGCCTGGTTCGGCGCCTGCGGGTCCGAGCTGTAGCGCAGCTCGATGTTGTCCTTCTTGGCGGCGTCCTCCGCGCCCTTGCGCACGAGGTCCCAGTAGGTGTCGCCGGGGGCACCGTGGCTGACCATGGAGACCACGTAGCGCGGGGTGTCGACGGTGCCGCCGCCTCCCTCCCCGTCCGAGGCACGGGGTGCGCCACCGGTGGCGGAGCAGCCGGCGACGGCGAGTGCTGTGGTCAGTCCGACGGTCGCGGTGGCGGCGGTCAGGACGGTGCGGAGCCGCTTCTTGAAAGTCACAATGCGCTAGTCAATGCCTCTGAAGCGGTTAAGTCAAACCGGCTGACCTGCAGCTTTACCGATACAGTTGATCGGTTCAGGTGGCTCTACCTGCGGTGGGGCGAGCCGGTCCCCCTTTCCCCGCCCGACCCGACCACTCCGCCGCCACCTCGAGCCCTCAGGTCGATTCCCAGGCCCCGCGACGACCTGAGGGCTCAAGGTGGGAGCAGACTCCCGCCGCGCCCACCGTGTCCTGGGTTACAGCTACCCTGAAACCATGGATCCCCTCCCCGACCGCATCACCGACGAGCGCCGCCACCGCCTCAACGACGCCCTCACGTTGGCCGTGGGACAGGGACGGATCGACCTGACCGAGTTCTCCGAACTCAGCGACGCGGTCTGGTCCACCACCGACGTCGAGCGCTTCGACCGGCTCGAGGCCCTGGTGACCGGGAACGACGGACACCGCGACGTCGAGGAACTCGCCGCCAAGGCAGCGGCCCCGGTCCCCGACTTCCCCACCGTCGGGCCCCCTCCGGGCGTCCCCCAGGTGAACTCCCCCTCGCAGAACCTGTGGTTCGGCGACCTCGAACGCAGCGGCAACATGCAGCTCGCCGAGCAGGAGAAGCTCTTCCTGCTGTTCGGGGACGTCCGGCTCGACCTGCGTGAGGCGTCCCTCTCCGCCCCGACGACACATCTGCACGTCACCTCGATCTTCGGCGACGTGAAGCTCACCGTCCCACCCGGCATCCGGGTGGAGAACCGGATGTCGCTGGTCTTCGGCGACGTCAAGGCCGACCAGGGGCCGCGGCTCAGCCCGGGCGCACCCGTGGTCGTCCTCACCGGGCACGCCACCTGCGGTGACCTGAAGATCACCGTCGCCGAACCCGGCGTCCCCCTGAAGAAGAGCTGGTGGGACTGGCTGACCGGCTAGCTCTCGGTCGTGCCTTCTGTGCCTTCTTCGTCATCCTCGTCGTCGAGGCTCAGACCCAGCTCCGCGAGCTCGGCCCGCAGGTTCTCCATCGACAGCTGGACCTCCTCGACGCCGGCGCCGGCACCCGCACCATGCGCGTGGCCGTGGTCGTACTCGTCGTGCAGCCCGGTGAGCCCCGCGGCATCCCCCTCGCCACCGCCCAGGGTGCGGCCGATCTCAGCGTAGGCCGGGTAGATCACGTCCTGCTCCAGCATGGCGCGCAGCGGCTGGTCGCAGAAGGCGTTGTCCAGGGCGTTGGTCGTCATCTCCAGGAACTGCCAGTACTCCAGGCCGAAGTTCTCGGCCAGCGCGATCATCTCGCCGCTCATCGTGCAGCCGGAGACCAGCCGGTTGTCGGTGTTGACCGTGCAGGTGAAGCCCAGTTCGTAGAGCAGGTTGAACGGGTGCTCGGCGATGGTGTCGCACACACCGGTCTGCGTGTTCGAGGTCGGGCAGATCTCCAGGGGGATGCGCCGGTCACGCACGAACCTGGAGACCTCGCCGAGCGCGATACCGCTCATGGAGGCGTCGAAGTCCTCGTAGATGCGCACACCGTGGCCGATGCGCACGGCACCCTGACGCAGGCCGTCGGCGATGGACTCCACGCCGGCCGCCTCACCGGCGTGGACGGTGACGGGCACGAGGTTCTCGCGCAGGATACGGAACGCCTCGACGTGGTTCGACGGCGGGAAACCGTCCTCCGCACCGGCGATGTCGAAGCCCACGACGTAGCCGTCCGCGGGGCTGTCCACACCGTGGTTGTCGACGGTGAGCTGGGCGATCTCCGCGGCACGGTCGGCGTGGCGCATGGCGCACAGCAGCAGCCGGGCGTGGATGGTGCCGCCGCGCTCGGCGACGGCGCGCTCACCGGCCCGCGCACCTTCCACGGTGGCGTCGACGACGTCCTGCAGGCTGAGCCCCTTGGCCTGGTGCTGTTCGGGGGCGAAGCGCAGCTCGGCGTAGCAGACACCGTCTGCGGCGAGGTCCTCGACGGCCTCGCGGGTCACCCGGACCAGGGAGTCACGGGTCTGCATCACGGCGGTGGTGTGGTCGAAGGTGGTGAGGTAGGTGGGCAGGTCGCCGGAGTTGGCGGCGTCGAAGAACCACTTCTCCAGCTCGCCGGCGTCGGTGGTCGGCAGTCCCTCGTAGCCGGTCTCCGCGGCGATGTCGATGATGGTCTGCGGCCGCAGTCCGCCGTCGAGGTGGTCGTGGAGCACGACCTTGGGCAGCCGGCGGATCACGTCCGGGTCCACGGTGGCCTGCTGGGCTTCCTGGGATTCCTGGGATTCACTGTCTCGGGGGTCAGTCATGGTGACCCAGGATAGCCCCGCGCAGTCACGATGTCCGTGCCCGGCCCCGCTGGCGATAGAATAGGTGCCCGATGAACGCACACACTCTCCCCCGCCGCCGCTCCCTCACGGCCACCGTCCTCACCGCGTCGTTGGCGGTCAGCCTCGCCGGTCCGCTCGCCGCCCCCGCCTTCGCGGAGACCGGACTCAACGGCGTGGAGAAGGACGACTGGCTGCCGTTGACCGCCGACCCGGGCGCCCCGTTGCCGCCGGACCGTTTCCTCGACACGGACCGCTGCCCCTTCGCCGCGGAGCTCCCCCCGGCGTTCGACGCCGACGCACTGCCGGACGAGGGGCAGGACGCCCCGGCGCCGATCACGGTGGAGCGTCCGGACCCCGGCGGCGAGGCGCTCGACACGTGCGGCCCGGTCTCCGCACCGGGCCTGGACATGCCGGAGCGGCTCAGCCTGGGCAGCTACATGGTGTACGACGTCGACTCCGGCGACGTGCTGGCCACCAAGGACCCCTACGGGCTGTACCGTCCGGCGTCGATCATCAAGGCGTTGCTGCTGATGACCGCGCTGGACAACCTCGACATGGACCAGGTCGTCCCGGTCAGTGACGAGGCCGTGGCCGTGGACGGTTCCCAGGTGGGTGTGGGCCCGGGCGGACGCTACACCGCCCGTGAGCTGCTGCTGGGCCTGGCGATGCGTTCCGGCAACGACGCCGCGATCGCGCTCGCCGAGGCCATGGGCGGCCAGGAGGCCACGGTGGCGAAGATGCAGGAGCTGGCCGATTCGTTGGGCACGCAGGCCACCCGCGTGGTCACCGTGCACGGGCTCGACAGCCCCGGGGTGCAGACCACCGCCTACGACATGGCCCTGATCTACCGCGAGGTCTTCCAGCGGGAGGACGCCCGCGCGATCCTCGGCCAGGAGACCATGGACTTCCCCGGCTACGACGACATGGAGGGTTTCGAGCTCTCCAGCGACAACGAGATGCTGTTCAACTACCCGGGCACGATCGGCGGCAAGACCGGCTTCACCGACAACGCCCGCCACACCTTCTCGGTCGCCGCGGAACGCGACGGACGCACCCTCGGCGTGGTGCTGCTGAACTCCACGATCGCCGCAGGACGCCCCGCGGAGCAGGCCAGCGCCATTCTCGACGCCGCCTTCGCCGCCCCGGCCGACGCGTCCATCGGCACGCTCGACGCACCGGAGGAGGAACCCGCCCCGCAGGAGACCGCCGCGCAGGACGCCACGGCGCAGGACGCGTCCGATGCCTCTGACTCCCCCGACGGCGTGGACGTGCGTGCGATCGCCGGCGTCGGCATCGCCGTCCTGCTGCTCGGCGTGCTCGCCGCGGGCGCGGCGCGCTTCCGGCGCCGCTGAACGCGGCAGGAACCTACCGGCGGCGTCGGGCCCGGCCGAGCAGGCCGGCCGCGGCCGCACCGACGGCGGTGCCGATCCCGACCATCCCGACGGGGCTGAGGGAACGCGCCCCGGGCCGCACCTCCTGGCGCACGCGGATGACCGCGGCGGGCGGTGCGTCCGGCACCATCTCCGCCAGCGCCTCCGGGGTGGTCGCGGTCCAGGCGGCGAGGTAGAGCGTGACCCGCCAGACCAGGTAGAGCACGACCATCACACCGATGACCGGGCCGAAGGCCGCGCCCGCCGGGTTGGACAGCGCGTTGGAGAAGATCATCGTGGCCACCTGCTTGATGACCTCGAAGGCCACCGCCCCGATCACCGCGGCACGGGCCGCCGCCGGGCGCGGGACGCGGTACCGCGGCAGGTAGAGCATCAGCCAGAAGAAGACGATCCAGTTGGCGATCAGCGCCACGACCAGGGCCACCAGCCAGGTGATGAACCTGATGCCGGGGACGTCGCCCAGCCCGATGGCGTCCAGCGCACTCGTGGTGAAACCGCCGCCGCCGATCGCGGTCACGGCGAACGCCACCGCCAGCGCGATGAGCAGGCCGAACAGGCCGACCAGGTCGCTGATCTTGCCCTTGAGGAAGTTCTCCGCCTTGCCGGGGACCTTCCACATCTCGGAGACACCCATGCGCAGGTTGGCCATCCACCCCAGCCCGGTCCACAGGGCCAGCACGAGGCCGATGCCGAACACGCTGCCACGTTGGTCGATCGCCTGGGTGATGATGTCGTTGATCGTGTCGCCGAGCTCACCGCCCGCCGACTCGGTCACGGTGTCCATGATCTCGTCGAGCAGTTCCTCGTTGCCGGCCACGACCATCGCCACGGTCGCGAAGACCAGCATGATCAGCGGGAAGATCGACAGGACCGAGAAGTAGGTGATGCCGGCGGCGAAGTGGTTGCCACCCTGGTCGGTGTAGCGCTCGTTCATGCGCATCACGTGGTCGAACCACGGCCACTTGTCCCGGTAGCGGTCGATCGCCCCCGGGGAGTCGTCCGTGGACCGTTCGATGCCGTGGTCGTCCAACTTATCCCGGTCGGAGGCGGTGATCGTGCGAGCCATCGGAAGGACTCCTCTTGTGTATGTCTCTTGGTCTTGTGTATGTCTCTTGGTCGTCGGTATTAAAGGTCGTACCCGTGGCACCACACTAGTTCATGGCCAGCGACGTGGACCCCTACCTCAGCAACCCCATCTTCCCGTACACGTCGGCGACCACGGACTCGGCGACGACGCCGGCCTTCTGGGCTCCCCGGTCGAGGATGCGCTGCAGCTCGGCGGGGTCGGCCATGTACTCGTCGTAGCGGGCCTTCAGCGGGGTGGTGAACGCCGTGAGTGCCTCGGCGGTGTCGACCTTCAGCGCACCGTACTGCGCCCCGGCCGCCTGGTAGTCGGCGACGATGTCGTCCACGCTGCGCCGCGTGAGGGCGGACTGGATCACCAGCAGGTTGGACACACCGGGCTTGTTCTCCCGGTCGAAGCGGATCTCGCCGTCGGTGTCCGTCACCGCGGACCTGATCCGCTTGGCGGAGGTCTTCGGGTCGTCGAGCAGGTTGACCAGGCCCTTGGGGTTGTCGCCGGACTTGCTCATCTTCGCCGTGGGGTCCTGCAGGTCGTAGATCTTCGCCGCACCCTCCGGGATGAACCCGTCCGGCACCACGAACGTCTCGCCGAAGCGGGCGTTGAAGCGCTCGGCCAGGTTGCGGGTCAGTTCCAGGTGCTGGCGCTGGTCCTCGCCCACGGGCACGAGCTGCGGGCGGTAGAGCAGGATGTCCGCGGCCATGAGCATCGGGTACATGAACAGGCCGGCGGAGGTGCGCTCGGCACCACGCTTGGCGGACTTGTCCTTGAACTGGGTCATCCGCGAGGCCTCGCCGAAGCCGGTGAGGCAGGTCAGCACCCACGCCAGCTCGGCGTGCTGGGGCACCTGGGACTGCACGAAGATCGTGGACTTCTCCGGGTCGATGCCCAGCGCCAGCAGCTGCGCCACCCCGGCGAGCGTGCGCTCGCGCAGTTCGGTGGGGTCCTGGTCCACGGTGATGGCGTGGAGGTTGGGGATGAAGTAGAAGGCGTCGTACCCGTCCTGCAGGTCGATCCACTGCCGGACCGCCCCGAGGTAGTTCCCGAGGTGGTAGGAGTCCGCCGTGGGCTGGATGCCGGACAGGACGCGCTTGATCTGTGCTTCATCGCTCATGGCAGCACATGTTACCCGCGCACTTTGGCGATCCGTAGCAGTGCCTCCGCATCCGGGTCCCCCACTCCCAGCGGACGGCCCCGCGGGTACACCGCGCGCAGCATCCGACGGAAGGTCACGCCGGTCACGGGGACCGCCACGAGCTCGCCGGACGCCAGTTGCGCCGACACCGCCCGCGCGGCGATCACCGTCGGCTCCCCCATCCCGGTCACCGCGGCGCGTTGCGCGGCCAGGGAACCGAACTCCCCGGCGGGTTCGGCCAGCGGGCCCAGGGCCGCCTCCACGATCTCGCGGCTGCCCGAGCCCTGCTCCCGGGTGATCAGCGGGGTGCGGCGCAGCTGCCCCGCGGTCACCCCCGTCCCGGCCCACGGGTGTGTCGGCGGGACGACGAGGATGAGGTCGTCCACCCCGACGACGTCGGACGCCAGGCCGTGCGAGACCTCCGCGCCCTCGACGAAGCCCAGGACGCACTCCCCTCCCGCCACCGCCTCGCACACCTCGGCGCTGTTGCGCGAGCGCAACAGCAGGCGCACCGCCGGGTTCTCCCGGTGGAAGCGTGCGGCCCACGTCGGGAAGTACAGTTCGGCGACGGTGTTCGACACCGCCACGGGCAGTGAGCGCACCGCGTCCGGACGCGTCGTCGCCGCGACCGTGCGGGAGAACTCGCCCGCCGCGCCGAGCAGGTCGCGGGCGGCGTCCAGCACGGTCCTGCCCCGCTCCGTGGGCTCCGATCCCCCCACCCCGCGGCGGAAGACCACCACGCCGAGCGTCTTCTCCGCCGCGGCCACCCGGGCGCTGACCGTCTGCTGGCTCAGCCCCAGGTCACGCGCCGCGGCGGCGATGCTGCGGTGCTCGTCGACGGCGACGAGGGTGGCGATCTGGTCGACCGGCGGGACGTGGGGGTACATATGGTCACTGTACCCCGTTCCACCTGCACCGTTATCCCCGGTCCGCGTCCGCCCCGGCTACGGTCGGCAACCATGACCACCGCGACGCCCCTCCCCGCACCCGGCCCCGCCTGGGGCGGGGCGCTGATGGGAGTCTCCGTCACCGCGTCGATGGTCGGGGTCCACGTCGGGAGTGTCGCGGGCGGTGTCGTGACCGTCGTCGCCGTCCTTGTCGCCGTCGTGCTGCTCAGCGGGGGCCGAAGCTGGCGGACCACCGACCTGCCGGCCTGGTCGACGGTGACGATGGGTGTCCTGGCCCTCGGCTCCGCCGCCGACTCCACCCTCGGGTTCACCACGGTCCACCTGGTCACCTGGCTGGTCGGGACCGTCGCCGCCGTCGTCGTGTTCGTTCCGCAGACCCTGGCCCTGGTGCGCGGCAGACTGCCCCGCACGTTCCCGGCGGCGTTACCCCTGGTCACCCCGATGGTGGCCGCCACCAACGCCGCCCAGCTGGGCCACCCGCTGCCCGGTACGCTCTGTTTCGTGGCGTCGCTGCTGACCGGCGTCCCCGCCCTCTGTCTCGTCTACCTCACCGCAGGACGGCACCCGGAACCGCCGGCCGCGGCCACGGCGTGGATCCCCCTCGGCATCGTCGGTCAGAGCGCCACCGCCGCCCTGCTGCTCGCCGGGTGCACGGTCTACGCCGGTGCCGTCCTCGCCCTGGGGGTCCCCGCCGCACTGTGGGCCCTGCGGGTCCACTGGGGGACGCTGCTGCGGACCCCGCCGGCCACGTCCCTCGCCACCTACGGCCCCGCCTGGTGGTCCTGCACCTTCCCCGTCGGCACCTGCAGCCTGGGCACCCACCACCTGTCCCTCGCCACCGGTGCCGCCTGGCTGGACGGGGTCAGCGCCGTGCTGCTCGCACTGCTCGTGCTGCACGTCGCCCTCGCCACGGCGGGACTGGCAGGTCAGCTGTACGTGACCAGCACCGGCGAGTGGTCGCTCCAGCGCAGGTCGTAGTGCTCCGCCCGGTCCACCCAGGCGGCCTCGACGCGGTCCATCAGGTCGGACGTCGCGGCCTGGTAGTCGATGCGCCAGCCGGCGCCCGTGTCGAAGGCCTTGCCACGCCACGTCCACCACGAGTACGGGCCGTCCTCGTCCGGGTGGAGCCGACGCAGGGCGTCGAACCAGCGCGGTTCCTGCGCCGCCTGCGGCGCCGCCCCGGCGGGGACGTACTCCACCGCGCCGACGTAGTCGGACGGCTGACCCGCCGGGTTGCCGGTGCGTCCTGCGTCGGTGGGGTCGCCGACCTGCGTCGCCCCGTCGGGGAAGGTGCCGAACACCGAGTCCATGAACGCGCGTTCGGACGGCAGGAACCCGGACTTCTTCCGGTTGGGACGCCAGTTCTTCAGGTCCTGACGCCGGTGGCAGATGTTCCAGTCCCCGCCCACGACCATCTGCGGGTGTACCGCGGCCTGCTGCTCCAGGTAGGGGCCGAAGACGTCGAGGAAGCGGAACTTCTCGTCCTGCTTCGCGGTCCCCTCCGCGCCGGACGGCAGGTAGACGCTGGCCACGCGCAGGCCGGCGGTGGTGGCCTCGATGTAGCGTCCGGCGTCGTCGAACTCGGTGCTGAAGCCCTCCCCGAAACCGACCTGCACGTCCTCGATCGCATGGCGCGACAGGACGGCGACCCCGGCGCGTCCCTTCGCCGCGGCTTCCGCCTGCACCAGATGCCAGCCGGCCTCCAGTGCCGGGGCCAGCGCCTTCTGCGTCTGCTCCGGGGTGGCGCGCACCTCCTGCAGCAGCACCACCTCCGCCGGGGTGGACTCCAGCCACGGCAGGATCCCGTGGTTGTCCTCGTTGCGGACCTTCGCGGCGGCACGGATGCCGTTGACGTTGACGGTGGCGACTGTGATGCTCATGCCCTAGACACTAGCGGGCGGTGTCCCGGCACGACGGCGCAGGAGGTAGGTCGGCACGAAGACCGCGATACCGCACAACGCCATGCCCATGCCCGCCAACGCCGGTGCCGAGTAGGAGTACCCGGCGCTGATCACCGCGCCACCGACGGCCGCACCGGCGGCGTTGGCCAGGTTCAGCGCGGAGTGGTTCATCGAGGCGGCGAGGTTCTGCGCGTCCCCGGCGACGTCCATCAGACGGGTCTGCAGGTTGATCGTCATCACCGAGCCGGACATGGCGATCAGCCCGAAGTTCACGATGGCCAGCCAGGCGACCGAGCTCGTGAAGTAGAACGCGCCGAGCATGACCACCATGGCCACCAGGGAGCCGAAGATCGTGCCCTCCACGTTGACGTCCGACAGCCGGCCGCCCACGTAGGTGCCGGCGACCATGCCCACGCCGTAGACCATGAGCACCAGCCACATGAAGCTCTCCGGGAAGCCCGCGCGCTCGGTCATCGTCCAGGAGATGTAGGTGTATACGCAGAACATGCCGCCGAAGCCGACCGTGCCGAGCAGCAGCGTGAGCATCACCTGCGGGTTCACCAGGGCACTGAGCTCGGTCGCCGGACGCGTCGCCGGCATCATCGTCATGTGCGGCAGCGAGTACCACAGGCCGACCAGGGTGACCAGGCCGATCACCGCGACCAGGGCGAAGGCGGCGTTCCAGCCGAGCTGCTGGCCGATCCACTGTGCGGCGGGCACGCCGGCGACGGTGGCCACCGACAGCCCCATCGACACCTGCGCCACCGCACGGCCGCGCTTGCCCGGGTCCGCCATGGACGCGCCGATCAGCGCGGCGGCGGCGAAGTAGGCGCCGTGCGGGATGCCGGCGATGAACCTCGACAGCATCAGCAGCCCGTAGGAGCCGGCGAGCACGCTGAGCGCGTTGCCCACGGTGAACGCCGCCATGAGGATCAGCACCAGCCGACGCCGCGGCATCGACCCGGTCAGCGCCGTGATCACCGGGGCGCCGACGACCACACCCAGGGCGTAGGCGGTGATGACGTGCCCGGCGGTGGCCTCGGAGATGGAGAAGTCGTCGGCGATGTAGTTCAGCAGACCCATCGCGACGAACTCGGTGGTGCCGATGCCGAACCCGCCGAGGGCGAGCATGAGGATCGCGATGGGGCGCCGGCGGCGCCCCATCTCCGTCTGCCGTGGCAGCGGACGACGGTGCGGACGCGGCAGGTCGGTGAGCCGCTTCAGGCGCGACGGCGCGGTGTCGGTTTCGGTCACGGGTGGCTCCTCGGTCAGTAGTTCACGGTCACAGTCAATGATCAACCCGTATCGATTCAGATATATTCCAGGCGTCTGTCGGGGAGATTTCACTGATACCGAGATAACGGTCTCTCCCCGGGTGTAGGGTATCGGGCGCCTTCTTTCGTCCCGGAGCCAACCCTCGCCCGCCGACGCGACCGGCATTGCCGTATCATCGCGATGGTAGATGCCCGGGCGGAACCTTTCCACAGGAAGGACCCGCGGGGCAGTTCACTGAGATAACGAGACGACATTACGCAGGTGCGCCCCGTCGGCGTCCCTCACGAGGGGACGGCCGACCGGCCGCGGCACCAGCCGGTGACCACCGGCGTGACTATCGAAGAGGGAGACACCGGCCCATGGCCAAGATCATCTACACGCGAACCGACGAAGCACCACTGCTCGCGACCTACTCGCTGAAGCCCGTCATCGAGGCCTTCGCCTCCACCACCGGCGTGGCCGTGGAGACCCGGGACATCTCCCTGGCCGCCCGCATCCTCTCGGCGTTCGACGACGTCCTGCCGGAGAACCAGCGTGTCCACGACGCCCTCGCCGAGCTCGGCGAGCTCACCAAGCAGCCGGACGCCAACATCATCAAGCTGCCGAACATCTCGGCGTCCGTCCCGCAGCTCAAGGCCGCCGTCGCCGAGCTGCAGGCCCACGGTTACGACCTGCCCGACTACCCGGACGAGCCGTCCACCGACGAGGAGAAGGACGCCCGCGCCCGCTACGACTCCGTCAAGGGCTCCGCGGTCAACCCGGTGCTGCGCGAGGGCAACTCCGACCGCCGTGCCCCCAAGGCGGTCAAGAACTTCGCCCGCAAGCACCCGCACCGTATGGGCGAGTGGTCGGCCGACTCGAAGACGAACGTCGCGACCATGTCGGACGGCGACTTCCGCCACAACGAGCAGTCCGTGGTCATCGACGGCGACGACACCCTCACCATCCGCCTCGTCGGTGACGACGGCGAGACCACCGTCCTGAAGGACGGCCTGAAGGTGCTCGACAAGGAGATCGTCGACACGACCGTCCTGCGCGCCACGGACCTCGACGCCTTCCTCAAGGCGCAGGTCGCCCGCGCCAAGGAGGAGGGCATCCTCTTCTCCGCACACCTGAAGGCCACGATGATGAAGGTCTCCGACCCGATCATCTTCGGCCACGTGGTGCGCGCCTTCTTCTCCGACGTCTTCGACACCTACGGCGAGACGCTCTTCGCCAAGGGCCTCAACGGCGAGAACGGCCTCGCGGCCATCTACTCCGGCCTCGAGGACTACGCCGACGAGATCGGCGCCGACCTGGCCGCCGAGATCCGCGCCGCCTTCGACAAGGGCCTGGCGGACGGCCCGGACCTGGCCATGGTCAACTCGCACAAGGGCATCACCGGCCTGCACGTGCCGTCCGACATCATCGTCGACGCCTCCATGCCGGCGATGATCCGCAGCGGCGGCCACATGTGGAACAAGGACGACGCGGAGCAGGACGCCCTCGCCGTCATCCCGGACTCCTCCTACGCCGGCGTGTTCCAGACCGTGATCGAGGACTGCCGGAAGAACGGCGCCTTCGACCCGACCACGATGGGCACCGTGCCCAACGTGGGCCTGATGGCGCAGAAGGCCGAGGAGTACGGCTCCCACGACAAGACCTTCAAGATCGCCACCGCCGGCACCGTCGAGGTCGTCGACTCCTCCGGTGAGGTGCTCATGTCTCACACCGTCGCCCCCGGCGACGTGTGGCGTGCCTGCCAGGCCAAGGACGTGCCGATCCGCGACTGGGTGAAGCTGGCCGTGAGCCGTGCCCGCGACACCGGTGCCCCGGCCGTGTTCTGGCTCGACCCGGAGCGCGCCCACGACCGCAACATGACCGCCAAGGTCGAGGAGTACCTCAAGGACACCGACCTGGTCGGCGACATCGAGGGCCTGGACCTGCGCATCCTCTCCCCGGTGGACGCCTGCCAGCTGTCCGTGGACCGCATCCGCGCCGGCGAGGACACCATCTCGGTCTCCGGCAACGTGCTGCGTGACTACCTCACCGACCTCTTCCCCATCATGGAGCTGGGCACCAGCGCCAAGATGCTGTCCATCGTGCCGCTGATCGCCGGTGGCGGGCTGTTCGAGACCGGTGCCGGCGGATCCGCACCGAAGCACGTCCAGCAGCTCATCGAGGAGGACTACCTGCGCTGGGACTCCCTGGGCGAGTTCCTGGCCCTGGCCGAGTCGCTGCGTAAGCTCGCCGAGACCGACAACAACCCGCGCACCCCGATCCTGGCGGACGCGCTGGACGCGGCGACGGAGCGCATCCTCAACGAGGACCTCTCCCCCGCCCGTGTCGTCGGCGAGATCGACAACCGCGGCAGCCACTACTGGCTGGCACGCTACTGGGCGCTGAACCTGTCGAAGCAGACGGACGACGCCGAGCTCGCCGAGATCTTCGCCCCCGTCGCCGAGGAGCTCGAGGCCAAGTACGAGACCGTCAAGAAGGAGATGCGTGGCGGCCAGGGGTCCTCAGCGGACCTCGGCGGCTACTACTGGCTCGACGAGGAGAAGACCACGAAGGTCATGCGCCCGTCCGCCACCTTCAACGCGGTCATCGACGGGCTCACCGCCCGCAACGCCTGATCCGCGCGGCTCCCCTTCACTGAACAGCTCGGTCTACCGGTGACAATGTGCTGACCTGCACATTTCGCCGAAAGTAGACCGAGCTGTTTGCTGCCTGGACGGTGGTGGGTTATCGTGTTCCCAGCGAAACGACACCTCTGACCCCCGAAGGGACCACCACACTCATGAGCACCAGGTACGACAACTCCGACTCCGCCTCCTGGGGATTCGCCTCCCGCGCCGTCCACGCCGGGCAGACCGTGGACTCCGACACCGGAGCCCGCAACCAGCCGATCTACCTCACCACCTCCTACGTCTTCGACTCCGCCGAGCACGCCAAGCAGCGCTTCGCCCTCGAGGACCTCGGCCCGGTGTACAGCCGGCTGACCAACCCCACCCAGGAGGCCCTGGAGAACCGCATCGGTTCCCTGGAGGGCGGCGTGCACGCCGTGGCCTTCGCCTCGGGCCAGGCCGCCGAGACCGCCGCGATCCTCAACCTCGCCGGCGCCGGTGACCACATCGTGACCTCCCCGCGCCTCTACGGCGGCACGGAGACCCTCTTCGGCGTCACCTTCGCCCGCCTGGGCATCGAGGTCACCTTCGTCGAGGACCCGGACGACCTGGACTCCTGGCAGGCCGCCGTGCAGCCGAACACCAAGGCCTTCTACGGCGAGACCTTCGCCAACCCGCAGGCCGACGTCCTCGACATCCCGGCCGTCGCCGAGGTCGCACACCGCAACAACGTGCCGCTGATCGTCGACAACACCGTCGCCACCGCCGCGCTGGTGCGCCCCCTGGAGCTCGGCGCGGACGTCGTCGTCGCCTCGCTGACGAAGTTCTACACCGGCAACGGCTCCGGCCTCGGCGGCATCCTCGTCGACGGCGGGTCCTTCGACTGGACCGTCGAGCGCGACGGCGAGCCGGTCTTCCCGTCCTTCGTCACCCCGGACCCCGCCTACCACGGCCTGAAGTACGCCGACCTCGGTGCCGCCGCCTTCGGCCTGAAGGCCCGCGTGGGCCTGCTGCGCGACACCGGCGCCGCACTGTCCGCCTTCAACGCCTGGGTCACCATCCAGGGCCTGGACACCCTCGCCCTGCGCGTGCGCAAGCACAACGAGAACGCCGAGATCGTCGCCGGCTCCCTCGCCGAGAACGCCGCCGTCGCCACGGTGAACTACGCCGGGCTGCCGGACTCCCCCTGGTACGCCACCAAGGAGAAGCTGGGCCTGGAGTACACCGGCTCGGTGCTGTCCTTCGACCTCGCCGTCGACGACGTGTGGTCCGACGAGGCCCGCGAGAAGGCCTGGGCCTTCATCGACGCCCTGAAGCTGCACTCCAACCTGGCCAACGTCGGCGACGTGCGCTCGCTGGTCGTGCACCCGGCGACCACCACGCACTCCCAGTCGGACCAGAAGGGCCTGGCCCGCGCGGGCGTGAACCTCGCCACCGTCCGGCTCTCGGTGGGCATCGAGGACATCGAGGACATCCTCGCCGACCTGCAGCTCGGCTTCGACGCGATCAGCTGAGGCCACCGCACATGAGCATCGACCCCCGGTCCCTGCCCGCCTCCCACTCCTCGGCGACCGTCCCCATCGGGACGTTCACCACCGAGGCGGGCGTGGACGTCCCCGGCGCCGAGCTGCGCCTGTTCGCCTGGTACGAGGGCACCGCCGAGGAGGCGGTGGCGCGCCCGGTGATCGTCATCGAGCACGCCCTGACCGCCGACGGCGACGCCGACGACTGGTGGTCGGGCATCATCGGCCCGGGGCAGGCGCTCGACACCGAACGCTACCTGGTGCTCTGCGCGAACTGCCTCGGCGGCTGCCAGGGCTCCACGGGACCGTCCTCGGCGCACCCGGACGGCGGGGCCTGGGGGTCCCGCTTCCCCGCACTGTCGATCCGCGACCTCGTCGCCGCGGAGAAGACGCTGCTCATCGACGTACTGGGGGTGCGCCGTATCCGCGGCGTCGTCGGTGCGTCCATGGGCGGGGCCCGCGTGCTGGAGTGGACGTTCATGTACCCGGAGGTCGTGGAGGCCGCCCTGCCCGTCGCCGTCTCGGCGCGGGCCTCGGCCTGGCAGATCGGCATCCAGTCGGCGCAGATCCGCTTCATCACCGCCGACCCCTGCTGGCAGGACGGCGACTACCACGGCTCCGGCCGCATCCCCTCCCACGGTCTCGGCCAGGCCCGCCGCATCGCGCACCTGACCTACCGTGGTGAGCTCGAGCTCGACGAGCGCTTCTCCACCGAACCGCAGCCCGGCGAGAACCCCTACGGCCCCTACAACTCCCCCACGGAGCGATTCGCCATGGAGAGCTACCTCGACCGGCAGGCCGAGAAGCTGGAGGCCCGGTTCGACGCCGGCAGCTACGTGATCCTCACCGACGCCCTGAACCGCCACGACGTGGGACGCGGGCGCGGCGGCATGAACGCGGTGCTGGGCTCCTCCCAGGTGCCGACGATGGTCGCCGGCATCGACACCGACATCCTGTACCCCTACCACCAGCAGGAGCACCTCTCCCGCAACCTCGGGGACTTCATCGGACTGTCGAAGATCACCTCCCCCACCGGTCACGACGGCTTCCTCACCGAGACCCGTCAGATGACCATGATCCTGGACAAGTTCCTCACGAAGGCCGCGCTGCTCGCGCAGCGCTGAGCCCGCCTACCCCGCCGCGGCGGTCGCCCGGGCGTACACCGTCTCGCCCACGCTGGCGGGCCCGAGCCCCAGCGTGCGGGCGTCGCCGCGGGTGATCTGCGCGGTGAACTCCTCGCCGTCGGCGGCGTCGGTGAGTTCCACGCGCACCTCGAAGCCGAGCACGGCGACGCGTCGGACCACGGCCTCGCGCACCCCGGTGGCGGCGATCTCGTTGCCGGGCACCTCCGGGTCGGCGTTGCGTCCGAGCCGGATGTCGTGGGGACGTACCGTCGCACCGTCCAGCGTGGTGACGTGGCCCAGGAAGGACTGCACGAAGGGGGTCTCCGGGGCGTCGTAGAGGGCGGTGGGGGTGCCGACCTGCTCGATGCGTCCGTCACCCATCACGGCGATGCGGTCGGCGACGTCGAGCGCCTCCTCCTGGTCGTGGGTGACCAGCACCGTGGTGACGGTGAACTCCTCGTGCATGTGGCGCAGCCAGGTGCGCAGGTCCTCACGCACCTTGGCGTCGAGCGCGCCGAAGGGCTCGTCGAGCAGCAGGACGCCCGGGTTCGGCGCCAGGGCACGCGCCAGCGCCATGCGCTGCCGCTGGCCGCCGGACAGCTGCGAGGGGTAGCGCGTGTGGTAGCCGGCCAGGCCGACGATCTCCAGCAGCTCGTCGACACGGGCGTCGATCTCCTTGCGCGGACGCTTGCGTACGGACAGGCCGAAGGCCACGTTGTCGCGCACGGTCATGTGCTTGAAGGCGGCGTAGTGCTGGAAGACGAACCCGATGCCGCGGTCCTGCGGCGACAGCCGGGTCACGTCGGCACCGTCGATCACGACGGCACCGGAGTCGGGGTGTTCCAGCCCGGCGATGGTGCGCAGCAGGGTGGACTTTCCGGAGCCGGACGGGCCGAGCAGGGCGGTCAGCGAGCCTTCGGGGATCTCCAGGGAGACGTCGTCGAGGGCGGTGAAGTCGCCGTAGGTCTTCACGGCGTGGGAGACGGAGATGGTCATCTAGGAAACCTTCTTCTTCTGCAGCAGGGTCATGACGACCAGGACGATCACGGAGACGATCATCAGCAGGGTCGCCGCGGCGTAGGCGCCGTAGACGTTGTTGTCGTCGAGGTAGCGGGAGTGCACGAGCAGGGTCAGGGTCTGTCCGCCGCCGGCGAACCCGGAGGCGACCATGATCACCGCGCCGAACTCGCCGAGGGCGCGGGCGACGGTGAGCACCACGCCGTAGGACAGGCCCCAGCGGATCGACGGCAGGGTGATCCGTCGGAAGGTCTGCCAGGAGGACGCGCCCAGCGTGGACGCCGCCTGCTCCTGTTCGGTGCCGATCTCACGCAGCACCGGTTCGACCTCCCGGACGATGAACGGCAGGGTGACGAACACGGTGGCCAGCACCATGCCGGGCAGCCCGAAGATCACCCGGAAGCCGAGGTCCTCGACACCGCCGAACCAGCCGTCGGTGCCCCACAGCATGATCAGGGCCACGCCCACGATCACCGGCGACACCGCGAAGGGCAGGTCCACGACGGCCTGGACGACGGACTTGCCGGGGAAGCGTCCCCGCACCAGTCCGAGGGCGACGACGATGCCGAAGACCACGTTGAGCGGCACGGTGATCACCACGATGAGCAGCGAGGTCTGCAGCGCCGACACCGCCGCCGGGGTGGTGATCCACTCCCAGAACTGGCCGACGCCGGGTTGCACCGTGCGCCACAGGATCGTGCCGACGGGCAGCGCGACGAGCACGGCCAGGTACACCAGCGCGAGGGTGCGCAGTGTCAGGACACTTCTCTTGGACTGGTTCATGCGTCCTGCTCCTTCCGGGAGCTGCGGTCCCCGACGAGGCGGAGGACGAGGAGTACGACGAAGGTGATCACCAGCAGCGCCACCGACACCGCGGCGGCGGCCGCCGGGACGTCCGACTCGATCTGTTCCTGGATGTACTGGGAGGCGACCTGGGTCTCACCGGGGATGTTGCCGCCGATGAGCACCACGGAGCCGTACTCGCCGATCGCGCGGGCGAAGGCCAGGCCGGTGCCGGACAGCACCGCCGGCCACAGGGCCGGCAGGATGATGCGGCGGAAGATCGTGGCGTTGGACGCCCCGAGCGAGGCGGCGGCCTCCTCCACGTCGTGGTCGAGTTCGATGAGCACGGGCTGCACCGAGCGCACCACGAAGGGCAGCGTGACGAACGCCAGGGCGATCACGAGGGCCGGCTGGGTGGCGTTGATCGTGATGTTCATCGGGCTGTCCGGCCCGTACAGGCTGAGCAGCACCAGGGAGGCCACGATGGTGGGCAGGGCGAACGGCAGGTCGATGACCGCGTCCACGATGCGCCGGCCGGGGAAGTCGTCGCGTACCAGCACCCAGGCGATCAGGGTGCCGGTGACCATGTTGATCACCGCCACGGCCAGGGACACCTTCGCGGTGACCCAGAGGGTCTGGCGTGCGCCCTCGGAACTGACCGCCTCCCAGAACCCGCCGATCCCGCCGGAGAACGCCTCCGTGGTAAGCGCGACCAGGGGCAGCAGCACGATGACGGACAGCCAGAGTGTGGCGGTGCCCATGCTGAGTTTGGTCGTCCTGTCGCTCATGGTCACACCGCCTGGTAGATCGTGGTGATGGCGCCGCTGTCCTCGCCGCTGCCGGGTTTCGCCCGCTTGAACAGGACCTGGTCGACCAGGTCCCAGTCCGCCGCGGTGCCCTCGGGGTCGAGGTCCGGGTCGAGCTCGCGGAAGGCCGCGGCGAGTTCGTCGACGGTGTGCACCGTGTCCAGCTCGCGGAAGGCGTCACGCTGCCCGGCCGGAAGGGAGTCGATGACGTCGGTGGTGTCGTCGAAGAGGTCGGGTCCGGGCCGGAAACCCTCCGCCGCCCACAGCTTCTCCGCCTCGGGGGTGAACAGGTAGTCGCGGAACTCGGTGGCCTTGGCAAGGTCGCCGTCCGGGTCGTCGGAGGTGTCGACGAGGGCGACGGGGTTCTCGATGCGGAAGGTGTCGTCCGGCACGGTGTAGTCGATGCGACCGCCGTTGCGGTCCAGCTCGATGGCCTCGTTCTCGTAGGACAGCAGGACGTCGCCCTGCCCGCTCTCGAAGGCGGAGGTGGCCTCGCGTCCGGACTTCGGACGCACGGTGAAGTGCGCCCCGACCAGCTGGGTGAGCTTGTCGAGCGCCTCCGAGTGGGCGGTGCCGGTGTCGGCGCCGCCGTCGAGGGCCTGGAAGAACCAGCTGGCGTAGGGGGCCAGCAGGTTCCACTTCGCCGAGCCGGAGCTCGCGGGGTTCGGACTGATGACCTCGACCCCGGGTTCCAGCAGGTCGTCCCAGTTCTCCAGGCCCAGCGGGTTGCCCTCGCGGGTGACGAAGGAGACCACGGAGCCGAAGGGGACGGACTTCCCGGACTCGTCGCCGGGGACGTCCTCACGCCAGTCGTCGGCCACCTGGCCGGCGTCGACGAGACGTGTCACGTCCGGCTCGACGGAGAAGTTCACGATGTCGGTCGGCAGGTGGCGGGCAACCTTGCGCGACTGGTCGCCGGAGGCGCCGTAGCTCTCGGCGAAGCCGGTGTCCGCGCCCTCGGGCGTGCCGCGGAAGCCGCGGATCACGGCCTCGAAACCGGGCTTGGGGACGGCGTAGGCGACGAGGTTCAACCGCTCGTCGCCGGACGAGACGTCCACGACCCCCGGGTCGTCGACGGTTCCGCCGGGCAGTGCGAACACCCCGGCGACGGCCACCAGGCCGACACCGACGAGTACCGCCCCCAGGCTGGGTTTGAACGCCACGTGGTTTTCCTCTCCTCCGCACAGACTGCTCTGTCTACTACGCAGGAGACACTATCGCCCCACCTCCGGACCCCCGCAGCGTTCCATTCACCACGAATGGAATCACCCGTCCAGTGCGGTGAACTCCGGTACCACGTGCTCGGCCAGCTCCCCCAGCACTTCCGCCACCGGTCGCCCACCCCCGGCGAGGTGCAGCGACACGTGGTTGACCCCCATCGCCCGCTGGGACGCCAGGATCTCCAGCAACCCGCGCCGACCCGTGCGGTACCCGAAGTCGCGCCCCTCGACCGGCAGGTCGGCGTCCTGCGACAACTCCAGCCACATCGACTCGGCGAAGGGTTTGAACCGCTCGCCGCAGGACGCCCGCCAGCGGTCCACCATCACCTTCTGCTGCGGCAGCGACCGGTGGTAGGTCAGCCACCCGTCGCCGTGGGCGGCGTTGTAGTCCATGTTCTGCTGGCACGACCCCGTCGGCAGCACCGGCACCGCGCCGCCGGACGGCGTGGGCACCACGTCCGCACCCGCCATGCGCCCGCGCGACCAGTGCACCGGACGCCCCGTCGGCGCCCACGCCGCGCGCAGCACCTCCAGGTTCTCGCGGAACAGCGCGGCGCGCTCCCCCTTCTCCAGGCCGAAGGCCGGGAACTCCTCGGGGCGGTCCCCGCTGGCCACACCCATGAGGAAGCGTCCCGCGCTGAGCCGGTCGAGCCCGGCCGAGCGCTTCGCCAGCAGCAGCGGGTGCGCCAGCGGCAACACCACCGCCGCCGTCCCCAACGCGATCCGGTCGGTGTGCGCGGCGAGCCAGGTCAGGTACATGAACGGGTCGTGGACCTGGCCGACGTCACCGAAGGTCTCGACCCGCAGCGGGATGTCGCGCGCCCACACCGCGGCGACGCCGGCGTCCTCCGCCAGCCGGACGAGGTCCACCTGCGCCGCGACGTCCTGCAGGTCCGGGCCGGTCGCCCCGAGCGGCAGGGTCAGTCCCAGGGTCATCTCCCCCTCGGCGAAGGTCCTGGCGAAACCGGGCTTCACGACTAGCTGCCCAGCGCGTCCACGGACACCGCCACCAGCAGCATCGCCGCCCCCACCGCGGCACAGAACAGCGAGTCGAACTTGCGCGAGCGTACCGACAGCACGCCCAGGATCTCCCCGTCCACGATCCAGCGCAGTGCGGCGAGCACCAGCATGCCGGTGCCCACCGTCACCGTGCCACGACGCCAGCGGTCGGCCACCAGGAACACCAGCCCCACCACCATCACCAGCACGAACCCCACGACCAGCAGCATCTGCACCGTCTGGTTGAGCCGCGAGTGCGGCACCCGCGCATCGTGCGGGTTGCGCAGCAACGTCCGGCGCTCGGCCGGGGTCAGCTCGACGAGGTCGGCCTTGTCGGATTCTGCAGTGTCGGTGGTGTCGGGAGCGTCGCTCACACCAGTCGCTCCGCCCGTTCCACCACGTTGTGGACCAGGAAGGCGCGGGTCAGCGGGCCGACGCCGCCGGGGTTCGGCGAGACGGCACCTGCCACACCCCACACGTCCGGGTGCACGTCGCCGGCGAGCTTGCCGTCCACGCGCGAGACTCCGACGTCCAGCACCGCGGCGCCGGGCTTCACCATGTCCGCGGTGAGCATGTGCGGCTTACCGGCGGCGGCGACGATGATATCGGCGTCCCGGGTCTCCTTGGCGAGGTCCTTCGTCCCGGTGTGGCACAGCACCACGGTGGAGTTCTCCGTCCGACGGGTGAGCATCAGGCCGATGGGACGGCCCACGGTCACACCACGGCCGATGACCACGGTCTTCGCCCCGTCGAGCTCCACGCCGAAGCGACGCAGCAACGCGATCGCCCCGTTGGGCGTGCAGGGCAGCGGCGCCGGCTCCATCAGCACGAGCTTGCCGAGGTTCACCGGGTGCAGGCCGTCGGCGTCCTTCGCCGGGTCGATGCGCTCGAGCACCGCGTTCTCGTCCAGGTGCTTCGGCAGCGGCAGCTGCACGATGTAGCCGGTACACGCCGGGTCGGCGTTGAGCTCGTCGATCACGGCGTTGAGCTCCTCCTGCGAGACGTCCGCAGGCAGGTCGCGCCGGATGCTGTTCACCCCGATCTGCTCGCAGTCGTGGTGCTTCATCTTCACGTAGGAGTGGCTCCCCGGATCGTCGCCGACGAGGACGGTGGCCAGCCCCGGCGTGACCCCCTTCTCCTTCAGCGCCGCCACGCGGCGGGTGAGGTCCTCGACGATCTCGTCGCGGTACAGTTTGCCGTCAAGCTTGGTCGCATCAGTCACCGCACCATTATGGCACCCTCAGCGTCCGCCCGGGAACCCCGCCTGCCGCCACGCCTCGTAGGCGGCGACGGACGCCGCGTTCGACAGGTTCATGCTGCGCCGTCCCTCCTGCATCGGGATGCGCACCTGCCGGGTGATCCGTGGGTCCGCGAGCGCCTCGTCCGTCAGGCCGGTGGGCTCGGTGCCGAAGAGCAGGACGTCCCCCGGTTCGTAGTCGACGTCGGTGTACCAGGTGTCGGCGTGGGCGGTGAAGGCGAAGACCCGCGCGCCTGCGGCGCCGGCGAGTTCGTCCAGCGCCGCGTCCAACGACGGGTGCACCTGCACGTCGGCGAGGTCGTGGTAGTCCAGCCCGGCGCGCCTGAGGTGCTTGTCGTCGAAGTTGAAGCCCAGCGGCTCGGCCAGGTGCAGCGAGGCACCGGTGCCGGCGCACAGACGGATCGCTGCCCCGGTGTTGCCGGGGATAGCCGGGTGCTCGAAGAGGATGCGGCAGTACGGGGTGTTCTCGCTCACTGCTCCCACCAGGCCTTCAGCGTGTCGGTGAACCAGGACAGGTCGTGGACCCCGGCCATCTCCCGGGCCGAGTGCATCGACAGCAGCGGGATACCGACGTCGACGGTGGGGATGCCGAGCCGGGTGGCGGTGATCGGCCCGATGGTCGAGCCACAGGGGACGTCGTTGTGGCCGGCGAAGACCTGGTCGGGGGCCCCGGCGGCACGGCATGCCGCGCGCCACGCCGCGGAGGTGGCGGCGTCGGAGGCGTAGCGCTGGTTGGCGTTGACCTTCAGCACCGGGCCGCCGTTGACGACGGGGCGGTTGACCGCGTCGTGCTTGCCCGCGTAGTTCGGGTGCACGGAGTGGGCGGCGTCGGCGGAGACGCAGGACGACCGGGCGAACATCGCCCGGGTACCCTCCACGTCCGCCCCCAGCGCCGTGGAGGTCCGCGTCAGCACGTCCTCGAGCACGGGTCCGGCCGCGCCACTCGTCGTCGCGCTGCCGACCTCCTCGTGGTCGAAGGCTGCGAGCACCGGGACGACCCCGTCGACGTCCTCCGCCGAGAGGAAGGCCTCCAGGGAGGTGAAGACGCTGCTGAGGTTGTCCATGCGCCCGGCGGCGATGAAGTCACCGCGTGCACCGAAGACCTCGCCGCGCTGGGCGTCGACGGTGATCAGGTCGTGGGCGAGGATGTCGTCGGCGTGCACGTCGGGCACGTCGAGCGCACCGGCGACGACCTCGCCGATCGTCGGCGAGCCGTCACCGACGGCGAACACCGGCTGCATGTGCTGCTGCCGGTCGAGGGTGAAGCCGCTGTTCACGCTGCGGTCCAGGTGGATGGCCAGGTGCGGGACGCGCAGCACCGGGGCGGTGCGCACCAGGTGCTCGCTGCCGTCGGCGAGGACGACCCGTCCGGCGAGCCGCAGTTCGCGGTCCAGCCAGGCGGGCAGGATGGCCCCGCCGTAGACCTCGACGGCGGCCTGACGCCACCCTCCGGGCCCGACGATGTCGCCGACGGGCTTGAGTTTCAGCCCCGGGGAGTCCGTGTGGGAGCCGACGATGCGGAACCTGTCGGCCGTCCCCTCGGGGACGCGCCAGGCCAGCACCGCCCCACCGCGCACGATGTAGTGCCCGCCGGGTGAGGCGTCCCACGTCTCCTTCTCGTCCTGCCGGTGGAAGCCGGCGGCGGCGAGCCGGGACGCCACCTCGGCGGCCGCGTGGTAGCTGCTGGGGGACGCGTCAATGAAGTCAATAAAGTCGAGATAGTCGGCGGTGCCTGTCATGGCCACCAGTAAACCACCCGTCACGGACACCGACACCGTCGGCCCTGCAGTAAGACGAACATGTGTTCGATCGATTCGCCTTTCCGTCGTTTCATGTCCGGGGCCCTTGATAGCGTGATCGACATGACGGACACCACACCACCGCCACCACGTCACGGCTTCCGGGAGGACGCCCACTTCCTTCGCCAACTCGACATCGTCGCCAACGAGCTCATGGGGGACCTCGGCCACCGCCCCCACTGGTCGGTCGAGGTCGACACCTCCCCCGCCGTGAGCGCGACCCGCCGCATGAACGTGGCAATGCTCGACCTCGCCCGCGCCTCCACCCCGCTGGACGACGCGGACGTCACCGAGCACTACTCACGCCTGCAGGCGCAGACCTCCATCACCCGCGGACGTGCGGAGACCTTCTGCGACGTCGGGCTGCTCTGCCTGCGCATGCCGCGTCTGTCCGTGCACCTGGGCCGCGGCATGCTCGGCTACGACCATCTGCGTGTCCTGGCCCGTGCCGCCGACGGCGTCGCTCAGGACGACCCCGCACTCCTCGCCGAGGTGGAGACGGCACTGATCAAGGTACTCACCCCGCGACGCGACGAGCAGGCCATGCCCGGTCCCCGCACGCTGTACAACCGGATCGCCAAGGCCATCGACGACGTCGACGAGCTCGCCCGCCCCCTGGACCCGAACGCCGCACCCACCACCGCCGAGCGGCCGCGGCGTCAGGTCAACGTGGACACCTACGACCAGGAGACCACGGCGATCACCGCCGTCCTGCCCGCCGTCGAGGCCGAGGAGTTCCTCACCGTGCTCGACGCGGTCTGCCGGGACCAGGGGTGTTCCCGCGCGGACGCGATGATGCACCTGGCCCGCGGCACCGCGGAGGTGAAGGTCACGCTCAACCTCTACCGCGACATCGACGGCGCCACCGCCGCCACCGACTCCGGCCACTGGCTGGACGCGATGGCCACCGAGCAGTTCATGGAGCGCGTCACCCACCTGCGCGTCGCCGGGCACGACCAGGTGGAGTCCTACGTCCCCACCGCCCAGATCCGCACCTTCGTCCGCGGCCGCGACGGCACCTGCCGCTTCCCGGGCTGCGACGTCGCCGCACCGAACTGCGACCTCGACCACGTGCGGCGCTACGACCACGACGACCCCGCCGCCGGCGGACCCACCGACACCCGCAACCTGCAGTGCCTGTGCCGCGCCCACCACCTGCTCAAGACCCTGGGCTGGTGGGACCCGACCATCGCCGGCGACGGGACGGTGATGTGGACCAGCGTCGACGACGGCCACACCCTCGTCACCGAACCCTCCGGCCCGCTCGCCGGCTACGCACGCACCACCTTCGCCGAGCGGGCGTCGCGGCGCTACGCCGTGGTCCGGGAGCACAACACCGGCGGGTTCCACGACGACGGGGCGGAGGTGCCGTTCTGACACCGGAGGGTATAACGGACGCATGAACTTCTCACCTCCCCTGTCCCCGACCGTGCTCGAGGAGCTGCGCGACTCCGCCGTCGGCGACCGGGCGCGGCGCATCGCGCGCAACGCCGTCACCGCCGCCGACGTCAACGCCGTCGCGCTCAACCGAGACGCCGTCACCGCCCTGGACCCCACCACGGAGGTCAAGCTCGACCGCCTCGGCGTCTCCGACCAGAAGCAGTCGGGACGCTGCTGGATGTTCGCCGCCTACAACGTCTTCCGCCACCGCGTGGCGGAGGACCTCGGGGTGAAGGAGTTCGAGTTCTCCCACACCTACCTGCAGTTCTTCGACAAGATCGAGAAGTCGAACCATGTGCTGCGCTCTCTGGAGCGGCAGTTCCGCGACGGCGTCACCGACCTCGACGACCGCACCGTCGCCGCCCTGCTGCAGGGCGCGGCGTCCGACGGCGGGCAGTGGAACTACTTCACCAACCTCGTCGCGAAGTACGGCGCCGTGCCGTCCTACGCCATGCCCGAGACCTTCGCCTCCGGGCGCACCCCGCAGCTGGACGGACGCCTGCGCACCGTCCTGCGCCGCGGGGCGTTGCGCCTGCGCGACGCCGTCCTGGCCGGTGAGGCCGCCGAGCCGGTGATCGAGAAGACGCTGGACGACGCCTACCGCGTCACCGCCATCCACCTCGGCGTGCCGCCCACGGAGTTCACCTGGCAGTACCGCGACTCCGACAACGGCTTCCACCGCGGCGGCACCTACACCCCGCTGCAGTTCGCCGCCGAGATGCTGCCCGATGACCTAGACAGCTACGTCAGCGTGGTGCACGATCCGCGCCACGAGGCGGGCCGGGCGTTCAGCATCACCCACGAGAACAACATGTGGGACACCCCGGACTTCAGCTACGTCACCGCCGGCGTCGACACGCTGCGCCGGCTGGTGAAGGACAGCCTCGACGCCGGGGAACCGGTGTGGTTCGCCTGCGACGTCAACCGTCAGTTCGTCGCCACCGCCGGGGTGTGGGACGCCGACCTGCTCGAACTCGACGCCCTCTACGGCACCGACTCCGCCACCACCAAAGCCGAGCAGATGGACACCGCCGAATCCCGGCTGACCCACGGCATGGTGTTCACCGGCTACGACCGCTCGCCCTCCGGCGAGGTGCGCTGGCGTGTGGAGAACTCCTGGGGCACCAAGAGCCACGCCCAGCACACCGAACTCGCCGGCGGCGGCTACGGCACCATGGCCGACAGCTGGTTCGCCGACAACGTCTTCCAGGTCGTCGTTCCGCGCCGGCGCCTCACGGACGACCTGCCCGACGACCTGACAGACGCTGTCGCCGCACTCGACCGCGGCGACACGACCGACCTACCGATCTGGGATGCGATGGCCTGATGACTACTACCGCAACAACCTCCGCCGCACTCGACCCTGCACGTCTGGCCGCCCTCGGCGACGACCTGCGCGCCGACGCGTCCTTCCGCATGGCGCGCAACGCCGCGACCGCCACGAACGTGGAGACCGTCACCCTCGACCGCGACGTCCTGTCCACCACGGACAGCTCCACCTCGGTGAAGCTGGACTCCTGGGCCGTCGCCGACCAGAAGAAGTCCGGGCGCTGCTGGATCTTCGCCGGGCTCAACGCCCTGCGCGGCGACGTCATGGAGACCACGGGCGTCAAGGACCTCGAACTCTCCCAGACCTACCTGCACTACTGGGACAAGCTGGAGAAGGCCAACCACTTCCTCGGCGCCATGGCCGGGCTCGCCGACCGTGACGTCGAGGACCGGACCGTGCAGCACCTGCTCGCCGACCCCGTGGAGGACGGCGGGCAGTGGAACATGTTCGTCGCCCTCGTCGACAAGTACGGTGCGGTGCCGAAGTACGCCATGCCCGAGACCCGGTCGTCCTCCGACACCCGGGCGATGAACCGCGACCTGTCGACCGCGCTGCGTGCCGGGGCGTCCCGCATGCGCGCGGACGGAACGGACGTCACCAGCGTCCACCGCGAGACCCTCGCCGACGTGCACCGCATCCTCACCGTGCACCTGGGCACCCCGCCGCAGCGGTTCGTCTGGCAGTACCGCGACGCCAAGGGCGAGTTCCACCGCGTCGGCGAGCTCACGCCCCGCCAGTTCGCCGACCGCTACCTGCCCGGCGACCTCGACGGGTACGTGTGCGTGGTCGACGACCCCCGGGCGTCCTCCCCGAAGGGGGAGCTTTTCACCGTGGACCAGCTCGGCAACGTCGTCGGCGGCGCGCCGGTGACCTACCTCAACGCACCCGTCGACGTGATCAAGGCCGCCGCCCTGGAGGCGCTGCAGGACGGCACACCGGTGTGGTTCGGCTGCGACACCGCAGCCCAGTCGCACCGTGAGCGCGGCGTCTGGGACGCCCACCTGCACGACTACGAGGGCTTCTACGGTGTGGACCTGGACCTCACCAAGGAGCAGCGCCTGCTCACCGGCGAGTCCCAGATGACCCACGCCATGGTCCTCACCGGCGTGGACGTCGACGAGGCGGGTCGTCCCGTGCGCTGGCGCGTGGAGAACTCCTGGGGCCCGAAGGCCGCGGAGAAGGGCTTCTGGACGATGAACGACAACTGGTTCGACCAGTACGTCTTCGAGATCGCCGTGCACCGCGACCGCCTGCCGCAGCAGTACCGCGAGGCGTTGGACGACACCCCGCACGTCCTGCCCGCCTGGGACCCGATGGGCGCACTGGCAGGTCAGGGCAGCTAGGTCAGCTGGTGGCCGGAGAGGAAGGCCCACACCTCGGTCGTCGCGTCGAGTGAGTAGGACGTGGCCTCGGCGGAGTCCGACGCCGCGCCGGACTCCCCGGACGCGTCGCCGGGCCAGGTGTGCCCGCCGTCGCCGACACGCAGGTGCACCACCGAGGTGCCCGGTGAACACATCGGCCACTGCTGACGACGCACGTCGCCCGCCAGCGCCGTGGTCACCGGCGTGCTCTGGCAGTGGTTCATCGCCGCGACGTCCTCCACCAGGTCACGGGCGGCCATGTAGACCCCGCCGTGGCGGGAACCGCCCTGGTAGTTGATCGTCTCATCCTTCGTGCCGTGGATCTCGAGGAAGGACGGGGCGCGCCCGGCGTCCTCCACGCAGTTCGTGCGCGTCCCGCTGTAGTACGCGCCGGCGACGGAGGCGACCGCGGCGAAGAGGCGCGGCTCGCGGCAGGCCAGCTTCGCCACCATGCCACCGCCGTTGGACATGCCCGCGGCGTAGATGCGCGAACGGTCCACGTTGTAGGTGGTGTTCAGCGCGGCGAGCATGTCGCGGGTGAAACGGACGTCCTCCCCGTCCTTCGTCCGCGAGTACGGCGCGCCCTCCCAGGAGTCGCCCACGCCCTGCATCGAGACGGTGATCACCTCCATCTCGTCGAAACCGGAGTAGTTGTGGAAGCCCTGGGCGGTCTCCCGGTACCCGTGGTAGGCCAGCAGGACCGGGTAGGACTTCTCCGGGTCGTAGTCGGCAGGCACCGACAGGATGCCCTCGCGCGTGCGGTTGCCGCTGCTCAGGGTGATCTTCTTCGAGTTGCCGGGGGCCGGACCATCCAACCGGGGGCCGTTGCCGAGCTCCGCCTCCGCGGCGGTGGGCACGATGCTCTCCGAGGCGGCGACCGCGTTCTCCCGCGCCGTCTGCTCCCGGTAGCTCTCCAGCGCAGCGTTGTTCTCGCCCGCCGGGGCGTGCCCGACCCACACCAGGGCGCCGACCATCACCGTGGCGGTGAGGACGGCAAGGGACCTGGTGATCCGGCGGCGCACCGGACGGGCCTCGTCGACCTGATCCGACAGTGGTTCAGGGACGGGGCCCGCGGTCCGCTGGACCGGGGCGGGGTCGCCGGGCTGCTGCGGAGTGGACTGATTCACTCCCCCATTTCTACTGGTCAGGACGCACGGAATCAACCAGGCCACGCCGTCGGGTGACCACCGTCACTGCAAAAACTTTGAACTTCACAACGAAAGGTTTCTTCCGTTATAGGCTCAACCGCATGACGCACTTCACGAGAAGGATCCTGAGTTGCACGGTCGCGGTCTCCACCGCCCTGACCGTCGGACTGTCCGGTGCCGTCGCACAGGACCTGAGCTGGCCGCCGCCGTCCGGCGAACCCACCGCCACCGACTCCGACCCGTTCTACCTCCCGCCGCAGGACCTGCCCGCCGACCCCGGCGAGGTCATCCGTTCCCAGGACGCACCCCAGCTGCTGGACACCCTGGGCGGGACGGCCGAGAAGATCCTGTACACCTCCACCACCGAGGACGGTGAGCGCGTCGCCACCAGCGGCGTGGTCCTCGAGGCCACCGGCGACTGGCAGGGCGACGGCCCCGCCCCCACCCTGGTCTACTCCCCCGGCACCCGCGGCTCCGGCGACATCTGCGCCCCCTCGCGCAGCACGCAGCAGCTCTTCGGCTTCGACCCCGGCAACGCCGCACTGAACCTCAACTACGAGTACCCCTTCCATGCCGCGGCCAGCGCGCTGGGCATGAACGTGGTCGTCGTCGACCTCATCGGCCTGGGCACCCCGGGCCAGCACACCTACGTCAACAACCCCGAACAGGGACAGGCCACCCTGGACGGGGCGCGTGCCGGACTGGCCCAGCTCGGCCTGCCGGACGACTCCCCCGTCGGCTTCTTCGGCTACTCCCAGGGCGGCGGCGCCGCGGCCGCGGCCGCGGAGATGGCGTCGTCCTACGCCCCGGACCTCAACGTCAAGGGCACGTTCGCCGGCGCCCCGCCCGCCGACCTGCTCGAGGTGGTCAACGCGGTGGACCGGCACGCCATCGTCGGCGTCCTCGGCTACGCCCTCAACGGCGCGCTGGAACGCCACCCCGAACTCGCCGGCCTGACCGACGAGTACTTCAACGAGCGCGGGATGGAGTTCCTCGCCGACACGAAGGACCGGTGCATCGGCGACACGGTCGCGCGGTGGGGGCTGACCGACACCCGCACCCTGACCACCGACGGCCGCTCCTTCGGCGAGATCGCCCGCGACGACGACCGGCTGCGCTCGGTACTGGAGAGCTACAAGCTGGCCAGCACCTACACCGACGTCAACGCGCCGATCATGATCACCAACGGCATCAACGACGACACCATCCCATGGCAGCAGGCGCGCGACACCGCCGCGCGCTACTGCGACGCCGGCGGCACCGTCCAGTTCACCACCGACCCGCTGCCGTCGATCCTGCCGAAGTTCGCGGTGAACCACGCCGTGCCGATGCTCACCAACGCCGGCCCGGCGATGAGCTACATGGTCGACCGCTTCAACGACCGGCCCGCGCCGGACAACTGCGGGGAGTTCTAGGTTTCGTCCCCCTGCCGGACGATACCGGCTACGCTCGTCCCCGGGGCCGGGACGACAAGTGGATCCGGGCAGCACACACGACACAGGGGGAACAGCCGGCATGACGGTACCTGCATCACCTACATCACCAGCACAGTTCAGCAGTCTCGACGCGTCCGCCATGGTCGGCGCGGTGTCCGCGGCACCGCCGTCGGGGTGGCGGCGGCTGGTCCACCGGGTCTCCGGCGGCCGGGTGAACCCGGGCGAGTCGCCGGGCCAGACCGAGCAGCGGGAGGTCGGCGAGCGCATCAGCACACCGTTACGCGGTGACTACCGGATCGCCGTGCTCAGCCTGAAGGGTGGCGTCGGCAAGACGACGACGACCGTCGCCCTGGGCGGGGTGTTCGCCTCGCTGCGCGGCGACCGGGTCATCGCGGTGGACGCCAACCCAGACCTCGGCACCCTGGCCCGCCGGGTCGTGGAGGACACCGTCGAGGCCCCCACCCCGACCGTCCGGGACCTGCTCGACCTGCCGGACGCCTCCCGCTACCCGCAGGTCCGCTCCTGCACCAGCCAGGCGTCGAGCCGTCTGGAGGTGATCGGGTCGGACCGGGACCCGGCGGTCTCCGAGGCCTTCAGCGAGTCCGACTACCGCCGGGCGGTGGACGTGCTGCAGCACCACTACAACATCATCCTCACGGACTGCGGGACAGGGTTGATGCACTCGGCGATGTCCGGGGTGCTGGACCTGGCGCACATGCTGGTGCTGGTCACCTCGCCGGCGTTGGACGGGGCGAAGTCGGCGGAGGCCACACTGGACTGGCTGGACCACCACGGCCACGGGGACCTGGTGGCCAATGCGGTGGTCGTGGTGTCCGGCGCGCACCCGGGGCAGGCGGCGGTGGACCCGGAGGTGCTGTCCGCGCACTTCTCCGCGCGTACCCGGGCGGTGCGTGGCGTGCCCTTCGACCGGCACCTCTCCGAGGGCGGGGTCGTGGACCTGGACCGGCTGGCCCCGGCGACGTTCCGCGCCTACCGCGAGCTCGCGGCGACGGTGGCGGAGGACTTCGGGGCCTGGCACCGGCACGCTGCACTATAAGTCAGCGGAAGTCGCGCGAGGCACTGGCCAGGGCCTCGGCCGCCTCGAGGGGCGAGAGGTCGTCGGCGGCGACGGTCACCGCACCGCCGGCGTTCTGGGCGATGCCGCGGACCATCAGCATCCGGGAGGTCATGGCGACCTTGCGTCGGGCGCGCCACAGTCCCGGCGACACCATCACGTTGACCAGGCCGGTCTCGTCCTCCATGCCCAGGAACGTGACCCCGCCGGCGGTCATCGGACGCTGGCGGTGGGTGACCACGCCGGCGACGAGGATGCGCCGGCCGTCCTCCACACCCAGCAGGGAGGACGCCGGGACCACCGGGAAGTTCCCCGGCCAGGCGTCCAGCCTGGCACGCAGCAGGCGCACGGGGTGACCGTCGGACGTGACGCCGGTGGCGGAGACGTCCGCCGCGGCGAGTTCGAAGGCGCTCATCCCCGGCAGCGCCGGAGTGGAGACCGTGGAGGTGCCCGGCAGCATCCCGGCGCGTTCGGTCGCCGCCACGCCCGCCGCCCACTGTGCCTGACGGCGGGTGAGCCCCAGGCTGTCGCACGCCCCCGCCCGGGCCAGGGCGGAGACCTGGTCGACGGTGAGGCCGGCCTCGCGGGAGAGGTCGGCGACCGCGGCGAAGGGCGCGTCCCGGGCGTCCCGCGCGGCGACGAGACGTCCGGCGACGTCCTTCCCGATGCCCTTGACCGACCCGAGGCCGAGGCGGATGTCGCCGTCCTCCACGGTGGCCTCGACCTGGGAGGCGTTGACGTCGACCGGGCGCACGCCCACGCCGTGACGTCGGGCGTCGGAGACCAGCGACTGCGGCGAGTAGAACCCCATCGGCTGGGCGCGCAGCAGCGCCACGCAGAACTCCGCGGGGTGGTGGCACTTGAACCAGGCGGAGAAGTACACCAGCGAGGCGAAGGACTGCGCGTGGGACTCCGGGAAACCGTAGGACGCGAAGGCGATGACCTTGCGCCACAGCTGTTCGGCCAGTTCCGCGTCGATGCCGTGCAGGTCGCGCGCACCGTCGATGAAGCGGGCGTGCATCTGCTCCATGCGCTCCGGGGAACGTTTCGACCCCATCGCCCGACGCAGCGCGTCCGCCTCGGCGGGGCTGAAGCCGGCGACGGTGACGGCCATCTGCATCAGCTGCTCCTGGAACAGCGGGATGCCGAGCGTGCGCTTCAGGACCGGCTCCAGGCTGGGGTGGTCGTAGGTGACCTCCTCCTCCCCGTTGCGCCGGCGGATGAACGGGTGCACGGAACCGCCCTGGATCGGCCCCGGACGGATCAGCGCGACCTCGACGACCAGGTCGTAGAAGGTGCGGGGACGCAGCCGGGGCAGGGTGGCGAGCTGGGCGCGGGACTCGACCTGGAAGACGCCCACCGCGTCGGCGCGGGCGAGCATGGCGAAGACCTCCGGGTCGGTGGGCTGCAGGTGCCACAGCTCCACCCGGGTGCCGGTGGTCTCCTCCACCAGGTCGACGGCGTGGTGCAGGGCCTCGAGCATGCCGAGGCCGAGCAGGTCGAACTTCACCAGGCCCACGTCGGCGCAGTCGTCCTTGTCCCACTGCACCACCGAGCGGTCGTCCATGCGGGCCCACTCGGTGGGGACCACCTCGGAGATGGCCCGGTCGCAGATGACCATGCCGCCGGAGTGGATGCCCAGGTGACGGGGCTGCCCGGTGAGCCGGGAGGTGAGCTCGCGCACCGGGTCGGGCGGGTCCTCCAGGCCGCGCGACCAGGCGTCCACCCGGCCGGGGTCGTGGCCGAGGGCGCGGGCGGCGTCGCGCAGCGCCCCCTTGGAGCGGTAGGTGATGACGTTGGCGACCTGGGCGGCGTTGTCCCGGCCGTAGCGGCGGTAGACGTCCTGGATGGCCTCCTCCCTGCGGCCGGACTCGATGTCGAGGTCGATGTCCGGCGGGCCGTCGCGCTCCGGGGAGAGGAACCGTTCGAAGAGCAGGTCGGCGGCGACGGCGTCGACGTTGGTGATGCCCAGGGCGAAGCACACCGCGGAGTTCGCCGCCGAGCCGCGCCCCTGGCAGAAGATGCCGCTGGTGTGGCAGAAGTCCACGATGCCGTGGACGATGAGGAAGTAGCCGGGGAAGCCGAGTTCCTCGATGATCCCGAGTTCGTGGTCGATGACCTCCCAGGCCCGCGGGTGGTCCTGCGCGGTGCCGTAGCGGTGCCGGGCGCCGCGGTGGGTCAGCTCCCGCAGCCAGCTCATCTCGGTGTGCCCGTCGGGGACGGGGAAGTGCGGCAGCCGCGGGGCGATGAGGTTGAGGGTGAAGGCGCAGTCGGCCCCGACGCGGGCGCTGGCGGCGACGGCGTCGCGCAGCCACCCGCAGTCGCCGGCGAGGGTGAGCATCTCCTCGCCGGAGTGCAGCCACGTCCCGCCGAGCGGGTGGGTGTGCGGGGTGGCGGTCAGGACGTCCTCCCGGTCGTGCAGGGCGTGCTTCGCCCCCGCCAGCCGTGCCTGGGCGGGTGTGGCACAGGTCGCCGCGGAGGAGACGACCTCGGTGAGGCCGTGGTCCAGGGCGAGGTCGTGCAGGGCCTCGTTGCGGTCCACGTCCGAGGGGCTCATCGTCTGGCCGAGCTCCACGAGGCAGGCGTCCGGCCCGAAGGCCCCGACGATCTCCGTGGCGTGGTGCAGGTGGTGGTGGTCGAGCAGGACGTACCAGTGCCCGTCCGCCGCGGCGGCGACGTCAGTGAGCGGCGGGTAGTCGGCGCTGTCCTTCTCCCGGCGCGCCATGCGGGCGTCGGTGATCACGTGGGAGAGCCGGCGGTAGCCGTCCTGCCCGCGGCACAGGACGGTCAGCGGTGCCACGTCGGTGCCGAAGACGGAGAGCTCCGCGCCGAAGACGGTCGCCAGCCCCGCCTCCGCGGCGGCGGTGGCGAGCCGGGCGGCACCGTAGAGTCCGTCGCGGTCGAGCACCGCCAGGGCGGTGAGGCCCAGGTCGACGGCCGCGTCGACGTACTCGGCGGGGTCGCTGGCGCCGTGGAGGAAGTTGTAGGACCCGGCGGCGTGCAGTTCGGCGAAGGGTACGGTGGCTGCGCAGGACGCGCCGGCGGTGCGTGCGCCGTCCCGCCAGAGCGTCTCGCGGCCACCCTCCCCCACGCCGACGGCGTGCAGCGGGGCGGTGTCGGTGCCGGAGAGGATGCGCTCCAGGCGCGACCAGCTGAGCGCCCTACCGTTACTGAACATGTGTTCGATACTAGCGGAGGGTCCGGACGTGGGAAACTGGTGTACATGAACAGCAATGATCCCCAAGACCCCAACGATCTCAGCCAGGTCGGTACGCGGCTGCGCGCCACGCGCCAACAGCTCTCGATGACGATCGCCGAGGCCGCCGAGGCGACGGGGATCTCGCGGAGCACCCTGTCGCGCCTGGAGAACGGCGGACGCCGGCCCACCCTGGAACTGCTCATGCCGCTGGCACGGCTGTACCGGGTGGCGTTGGACGACCTGGTCGGTGCACCGCAGACCGGCGACCCGCGCATCGACATCCGGCCGCTGTACCGCGGCGGGGCGGTGCACCTGCGCCTCGGCGGCGACGGGGAGAAGGGGGTGACCGCCTTCAAGCACGTGATCCCGGGTGTCGCCGCAGGTCGCCGCCCGGAGTCCGCGCCCCGGCAGCACAGCCATCCGGGGCGCGAGTGGGTGTTCGTGCTGGCCGGTACGTTGCGCCTGGTCCTGGACGGCAGCGAGTACCTGATCGAGCCCGGCGAGGTCGCGGAGTTCGAGTGCACGGTGCCCCACTGGTTCGGTGCCGGCGGGGAGACGGCGGTGGAGTACCTCGGGCTCAGCAGCCCCGGCGGGGAGAAGGTCCACCTCACGCCGAAGACGTGACCGGTCGTAACTAGACAGAGCGGTCCATCCTGCTGTACTACTACTAGCATTGCGCGAAACCCCGCATCCCCCTTTTGACGTCCCCAGGAGGACCCCTTGATCACGCGTCTGAAGAAAGTCGCCGCCCTCGGCACCGTCGCCGTCGTCTCCGCCGTAGGCCTGACCGCCTGCATGAGCGACGACAGTGACGCCGACACCATCACCATCGGCTCCACCGAGGCCAACGAGAGCCAGTGGAAGGCCTTCCAGCAGAAGGCTGAGGAGGAGGGCGTGAACGTCGAGGTGAAGTCGATCACCGAGTACGCACAGCAGAACCCGGCCCTGTCCAACGGCGACCTGGACGTGAACCAGTTCCAGCACATCCAGTACCTGGCCGAGTACAACGTCTCCGCCGACGACGACCTGGTGCCCTTCGGTTCCTCGCAGATCTTCCCGATGGGCGTCTACTCGAAGAACCTCAACACCGTCGAGGAACTTGAGGAGGCAGGCGAGGTGATCATTCCGAACGACAGCACCAACGGCGGCCGGGCGATCCTCGTCCTCGCCCAGAACGGACTGGTCACCCTCAAGGACGACGACGTCCTGGCACCGCGCCCCGCGGACATCGACGAAGAGAAGTCCAAGGTCAAGGTCACGGCGGTTGATCCCGGCCAGACCGCCGTCGCCTACAACGACGGACAGGCCTCCTTCATCAACAACAACTACCTCGACTCAGCCGGGGTGAACGCGAACGACGCGGTGATCACCGACGACCCCGAGGCACCCGAGGCACAGCAGTACATCAACGTCTGGGTAACCACCCAGGAGAACAAGGACAACGAGGACTTCCAGAAGCTCGTCGAAATCTGGCACTCCGACGAGGTCCAGGAGGCCGTGCAGAACGACACCGACGGCACCGCCATCGAGGTCGAGAAGACCCCGGAAGAGCTCCAGGAGATCCTCGCCGACACCCAGCAGAAGTTCCGTGATCAGGGCACCTCGGATGAGTAACGGCACCGCCGTCGAGTTCCGCAACGTCGGCAAGGTCTTCACCCAGGGCAAGAACCGGATCACCGCCCTGGAGGACGTGTCGATCACCGTGCCGTCCGGCTCGATCGTGGGCATCATCGGCTACTCCGGTGCCGGCAAGTCCACGCTCGTGCGCCAGATCAACGGACTCGACAAACCGACGAGCGGCCAGGTACTGCTCGACGGCCGGGACATCGTCCCGCTCAAGGAGAGTGAACTGCGCAAGATCCGCCGCGACATCGGCATGATCTTCCAGCAGTTCAACCTGCTGAGCTCGCGCACCGTGGCCGGCAACATCGCCTACCCGTTGAAGCTGCAGGGCATGCCCAAGGCCGAGCGGGAGGCACGGGTCACCGAGCTCCTCGACTTCGTCGGACTGTCCGACAAGGGCCGTTCCTACCCCGAGCAGCTCTCCGGCGGGCAGAAGCAACGCGTGGGCATCGCCCGCGCGCTGGCGACGAACCCGTCGCTGCTGCTCGCAGACGAGGCGACGTCCGCCCTGGACCCCACCACCACTCGCGAAGTACTGGAACTGCTGCGCAAGGTCAACGAGGACCTCGGCATCACCATCGTGGTGATCACCCACGAGATGGAGGTCGTGCGCACCATCGGCGACCGGGTGGTCGTCATGGAAAACGGACATGTGGTCGAGCACGGCAGCGTCTACGAGGTTTTCTCCCACCCGAAGACGGACGTGGCGGCGAACTTCGTGGCCACCTCCCTGCGCAACACCCCCGACATGGTCGAGGCCGAGGCGCTGCAGCACGAGTCTGGCCGGCTGTTCACCGTGACCATGAAGGAGGGCGCGGGCTTCTTCCACGCCATCTCCGAGGTCGAACGGGCCGGCGTCAGTGTGAACATCGTCCACGGTGGCGTGACCACCCTGCAGAACCACTCCTTCGGACGGCTCACCGTGCAGATGACCCCGAAGGACGCCGCCGGCGAACAGGCCGTGGAGACCTTCTACCGCGACCTGTCCGCCACGACCGAGATCGAGGAGATCCGTTGAGCACCACAGACACCCTCCTCCTCGCGAAGGACACCGACTGGGAGTTCCTGTCCCCCATCTACCAGGACGCCATCGTCGAGACGCTGTACATGGCGATCTGGGGCCTGGCCATCGGTGGGCTCGCCGGGCTGGTCCTGGGCGTCCTGCTCTTCACCACCCGCAGTGGTGGCGTCCTGGCCAACCGGCCGGTGTTCTGGGTCCTGAACATCCTGGTCAACATCGTCCGGCCGATCCCGTTCATCATCCTGCTGACGGCCCTGGGGCCGTTGACGAAGATCATCACCGGATCGATCCTGGGCATCAACGCCGCGACTTTCGCGATCATCATCGCGGCATCCTTCGGCGCCGCACGCATCGTGGAGCAGAACCTGGTGTCGATCGACCCCGGCGTGATCGAGGCTGCACGCGCCATGGGTGCCGGCCCGTTCCGGATCATCTTCACCGTGATCATCCCCGAGGCTCTCGGCCCGCTGATCCTGGGTGGGACGTTCATGTTCATCGCGATCGTCGACATGTCCGCGATGGCCGGCTACATCGGCGCCGGTGGACTGGGAGACTTCGCTATCCAGTACGGCTACCGTGCCTTCGACAACAACGTGACTTATGTCGCGCTGGTCACGATCATCGTGATCGTCCAGGCCGCGCAGCTGTTCGGCAACTGGCTCGCCCGGCGGGTCATGCGCCGTTAACCCACGCTGACCTGTACCGCACTGTGCCGCGCGTCACCCTCGGGGTTACGGCGCGGTCACGGCAAGGTCACATTCCGGTCATATTCGGAAGTATTTTGCCATTAGCCGTGCCTTTCCCCCGCACGCCCGGTAATCTCTCTGGTCGTGAGTAGAACCGAAGACACCCGCCGCACCGGACCCACCGTCGCCTCCGGCGTCGCCGCCCTGGTGTGCGGGTGTCTCTGCGTCTCCCTCACCGCCTGCAGCAGCGGTGGTGCGGACGACGACAACGAGTTCAACCCCGTGAGCGCCAGCACCAGCTCCCCGCAGTTCTCCGCCCCCGGCGCCGAACTGGCCTCCCCGGTCCCCCGCTCCTCGAGCGAGTCCGGCCCCCTGTCCGGGGCCCAGCCCCTGGACGTCCTCCCCGAGGAGGGCACGCGGATGACGGTCAGTGAGGTCCGTGCCGCCAGCCACGGCACGTTCGAACGCGTCGTCATCGAGCTGGACGGTGAGGGGTCCCCCGGCTGGTTCGTCACCACGGACGACGCCCCCACCGCCGACGGCTCCGGCGCCCCGATCGACTACGACGGCGAGACCGCCCTGGTCATCGACGTCCGCGGCCTGGAGATGTCGCCGGGCGGCGACGACACGCCGGTCAAGAAGATCGGCACCGAGCTGATCGAGTCCGTCGAGGCGAAGGGCGTCTTCGAGGGGATGCAGCGCATCGTCGTCGGCATCGACGAGGACGACCCGGACTTCACCCTCAACATCCTGGACTCGCCCACCCGCATCGTGGTGGACATCCTCAAGTCCGACTAGTTCACGGCCGCCACGTCGGCGGCGACCCAGGACCTGCCCTCCTTGGGACGGTCCCCGCAGGACGAGACGACCGGGTGGCACGTCCGAGACTCCAGGGTGACGATCCAGGAGCCGGCGTCCCCGGTGACCCGCACGGCAGGAGCACTTCCCTTGTCGCCCTTGTGTCCCTTGTGCTTCTTGCCGCCGAGCCCGTGGGCCGCGGCAGCCTCCCGCACCGCGTACTCGTAGTCGCGGACGGGCTGGAAGTAGCCCTGCCGGTGCAGTGCCCTGAGCTCCTCGCGACGTCCGGCGGCCTTCATCTCGATCCGCTCGGTGATCAGCTCCCCCGCCCGACGCCGCAGGTCCGGGTCGACGGCCGCGTGCGCGGCGGCGTAGGCGTCCTGCTCGGCGTTTTGGGCGACAGGCGTAACGGGAACGGTGTACTTCTCCACGCTCAGCTCACCCAGCCGGGCGGGCGTCCCCCGCGCGGCGAGGAGTTCGGCGACCGCCAGTTCGGCGACCTGGCCGTGGGTGTCGAAGGTGCCGCGCCCGCGGTTGCCGGCGACGGGCACCTCGCCGCGGGCGGCGGTGTCCAGCATCGCCGAGGCGCCGGGGACGTCCAGCCCGCCGAAGGAGTAGTTGTGCGGCAGCAGGATCATCGACGGGGCGAAGCGGTGGCCCTTGGTGTGCGAGGACTCCCAGACGGTCTCGCCGCCGTGCCCGTCCGCCAGCGCCGCGGCCATGGGACGACCCTTCACCGCACAGCAGGTGTCCCGCTTACCGTGGGTGCAGACCAGCAGGAGCGGATGGTCGACCCGGGTGGCGCCGGGCACCGAACCCGGGGTGGACAGGTCCACGTCCAGCAGTCCACGCACCCCACCGGTGACCTCGAGACGTTCGAGGGTGGGCGGGGTCGCCCCGGCGTCGGCGACGAAGACCACGCTCGTGTCCGCCCCACCCGGCTGCCCCGTCTGTCCGCTGCGGCCGGGACGGCGGATGAACTGCAGTTGCGCGTGGTGGCGTTTGAGCCAGCGCTTCACCTCGCCGGCGAGCTCCTTGCCCAGCGCCTCGCCGTCGAGGATGTCCTTGCCCCACCCCTGCGGGTACTCGACGGCGACGATCAGCCGCCCCGTCTTCGCGGTTCCGGGAAGGGGTTCCCGGGTGATGTCGGAACACAGTCCCGACCGGGGGTTCCGTGTGGTGGGCATACCCCTGATCCTAGTACGTCGCCTCGATCCGCCACGACCTCCCACGGCAGACCAGGAGGAACGCCGAGGGCTCGTCGGTGGCGACCTGGAGCCTGGCGTAGCGGCGGGCCGACGCCCCCTGCGACCACCACATCTCGTCCACCGGCCACGGCCCGGCCCACCCGGTCAGCCGGTGGACCCTGCCGCCCCACCGCATCGACACCGGCACCGAGCTCATCAGCCCGCGTCCGGTGACCCACACCTGGGAACCCTCGCCGTCGAGCAGGTGCACGGCGGACGCCGGATGCCCCGGCCCCGGGGCGTTCATCCGGTCCGCCGGCGCCCCGACCAGCGCCGGGAGCGGGGCGGGGAGTTCCCCGTCCCACCGTCCGGTCGTCGTCGCGGTGACCTCCTCGGGGTCCTGCTCCCCGTACGGGACCGTCAGCACCCGCCCGCCGACGGCGCGTCCTCCACGGTGCACCGGACGCAGCACCCCGCGGGTGCCGATCAGCGCCTGGGCGCGCGCGGCGGCGGCGCGGGCCGCGCGGATGCCCACGTCCGGGCCACCCCACAACGCCTCGGCGACGTCGCCGGCGGGCAGGCACTCCACCGGCACCAGGTCGATCGCGGCGATGCCGCCGACCCCGTCCGGGGAGTCCGGCATCTGCGCACGCACACGGGTGAGCCACCCGTCGAGCTGCCAGCGCACCCGCTGGGCCGTGTCGTCCTCCGCCAGGGGCTCCCGGCAACGCCACACGCGCTCCACCGTCACCGGGCCGTCGTAACCGGCGGGCGGATCCAGGTGCGCTCGCACCGCCAGACGCAGACACACCTGCCCCGACTCCGCCAGACGGGCGTGCAGACGCACCGCCGCCTGCCGGGCGAGGAAAGCCGCCGTACCCGTGTCCGACACCGGCTCGTCCGGCTCGACCCGCACCTCCAGCGGGACCACGGTGCGCTCCGGGGACACCGGACGCTCCGGCTCGCCCGAGGCGATACGGTGCCAGCGCACCCCCTCGTCGCCGAACCGTCCGGCCACGTCCGACACGGGCAACGCCGTGAAGTCCGCGAGCGTGCGCACACCCAGCTGGGACAGCACCGCGACCATCGCCTGCGGCGTGCCCAACGACGCCTCCGCCACCAGCACCCGCAACGGCAGGCCCGCCAGGTAGGACGCCGACCCGCCGGACGCCACGCTGCGCCCCTCCCTCGCCGCCCACACCGCAGTGACCACGTCGTCGGCGACGCCGGCCAGGCAGTCCGCGCCCGCACGCGCCGCCGCGTCCACCAGCAGCTCCACCGCCGTCGACTCGTCCCCGTAGTACTTCACCAGCGAGGACGCCGAGAACGCCAGCAACCCGGGACGCAGGGTCTCCACACTGGCGGCCACGGACTCCAGCGCCACGAGCACCTCCTCGTGCGCCTCCGCCTCCGCGGCGTCCTCCACCTCACCGACCTGCAACGACGGGCACGTGCCCAGCGCATGACGCTCCTTCATGCCCTGCTGCACCCCCGCCCGACGCGCCGCCGCGTTCGCCGCGTGGATGCGGTGGTTGTCCACCACCGCCGCCGGGGCGAGCAGGTCCCAGCCACGCCGCAGCGCCGCGGTGTACACCGGCCAGTCCGGGAACCACAGGACGACGACCCGACGCGCGCTCACAACGCACGCTCCCGCGGGGCGTCCTGCAGGGCGGGAGCTGCCGTGGCAGCTGTGCCCACCGTGCCGACTGTGCCGCTGAACGTCCGCGGCGGCTGCCCCTGACCCCACGCCTGACCAGCCACCGACACACCGCGCACCCGGCCGGAGCCCACGCCCAGCCCGGTGACGCCCTCCGTACGCCACGACAGGTGCAGACGCGCACCCGGCCAGGAACGCACACCCGAGCACACCAGCAGCGCACAACTGCTGCGGCGCAGCCGGGCCTCCACCGGACGTGCCGCCGACGGCGACACCGCCGCCGGGGCCGCGTAGACCACCAGGTCCAGACCCTCGACCAGGGTCCCGAGCACCGCCGAGGCGTGCGGTACGGGGTCCGGCACCAGCACCAGGCGCTCCAGGTCCCCGCCGGCGGCCTCCACCGCCGCCACCGCCAGCCGCGGGTAGCCGACGACCGCCGCACACCCACCGGACGCGGTCAGCGTGGCCAGCACGTCCACCAGGGCGGCGGGGCAGTCGTCCGCCGCGGTGACCGCACCCTGCGGCAGGCCTCCGGCGCCCAGCGAACCGGCCAACCAGTCCGGGACGGTGACGTGGGGCGAGCCGGCAGGAGCGGCAGGTTCGGCAGGTTCGGCAGGTTCGACGACTACCTTCGTGTCGCCGCCGCTGATGGTCGCGATCCGGCTGCGCAGGTCGGCGACGATGCTCCCCCGGTCCCGTTCCTCCACCGCCCTCACCTCCTCATCCACGACCCTGTTCACGACACCGGAACCCAGACTAGGCGCTGGCCAGGACATGATCGCCCGGGCGCGTTCGGCAATTAGAACATCCGTTCTATCCCGTGCCAGCCTATTCGGCCGGCGGGTGACGGTCAAACCCCCTCGTCCGGCTAGCATGGACAGCCATGGCACGCAGCGAGACACCCTCCGGCACCGACCACGTCGACCCCACACCCGTCACCCCACGCGCACTACGCGCGGGCGTCGCAGCCCTCATCGGCGCCGGGGTGGGCGCACTGGCCACGCCGCTGCCCACCGGGGTCCGGGTCGTCCTGATGCTGGTCTTCCTCGCCGCCGGCCTACTCTGCCTGTTCAGCCACCCCTACCGCCACGACGTGCGCGCCGCCGTCGAGGCCCGCGGCGACCGCTACACCACCCGCATCAAGCAGGTCGTCCCCCTCTTCCCCATCTGGCTGGCCCTGATGCTGGTGCCCGGCTTCCAGTTCAACAACTGGGCCATCGCCGTGATCGCCTGGGCCATCGCCGGGGTGTACACCTGGCAGGTCGTCCCCCGCATCGACGGCACCCGTGAGCTCGAGGACCTCGCTAACGCTACCGACGCTGCCAGAGGAAACAACTGACCCCCTCCCCGTAGAACGGGGAGGGGGTCAGGCCGCGGGGAGTGGACTCACTCCCACTCGATGGTTCCCGGCGGCTTGCTGGTCACGTCCAGCACCACACGGTTGACCTCGGCGACCTCGTTGGTGATCCGCGTCGAGATCCGCTCCAGGGTCTCGTAGGGCACCCGGGTCCAGTCCGCCGTCATGGCGTCCTCACTGGTCACCGGGCGCAGGACGACCGGGTGGCCGTAGGTACGGCCGTCGCCCTGCACACCCACCGAACGCACGTCGGCGAGCAGCACGACCGGGCACTGCCAGATCGTGTTGTCCAACCCGGCGGCGGTCAGCTCGGCACGCGCGATGGCGTCCGCGGCACGCAGGGTCTCCAGACGGTCCTCGGTGACCTCACCGATGATGCGGATACCCAGGCCCGGCCCGGGGAACGGCTGGCGTCCCACGATGACCTCCGGCAGGCCGAGCTCGCGGCCCACCGCACGGACCTCGTCCTTGAACAGCAGACGCAGCGGCTCGACGAGGGTGAACTCCACGTCGTCCGGCAGACCGCCGACGTTGTGGTGGCTCTTGATGTTCGCCGTGCCCGAACCACCGCCGGACTCCACGACGTCCGGGTACAGGGTGCCCTGGACCAGGAAGTCCACCGAGGAGCCCTCCGGGGCGTCCTCGAGCACACCGGTGACCGCACGCTCGAAGGAACGGATGAACTCCGCGCCGATCGCCTTGCGCTTGGCCTCCGGGTCGGTGAGCCCGGACAGCTTGTCCAGGAACGCCGCCCGCTCGTCGAGGGTGACCAGCTTCGCGCCGGTCGCCGCGACGAAGTCGTGCTCGACCTGCTCACGCTCGCCGGCACGCAGCAGCCCGTGGTCGACGAAGACACAGGTCAACCGGTCGCCGATGGCCTCCTGCACGATCGCGGCGGCCACGGCGGAGTCCACGCCGCCGGACAGCCCGCAGATCGCACGACCTTCGGGGCCGACCTGCTCGCGCACGGCGGCGACGAGCTGCTCGGCGATGTTGCCCGCCGTCCAGGTGGGTTCCAGACCGGCGACGTCGTACAGGAAGCGGGTCAGCACCTCCTGGCCGTGCGGGGAGTGCTGGACCTCCGGGTGGTACTGGACGCCCGCCATGCGCTTGTCCAGGCACTCGAACGCGGCGACCGGTGCGCCGTCGGAGTGCGCGGTGACGGTGAAGCCCGCCGGGGCCTCGCTCACCGCGTCGCCGTGGCTCATCCACGCCTGGTGGCTGGACTCGAAACCGTTGTGCAAGGAACCGCCGTCGACCGAGATCTCGGTACGGCCGTACTCACGGTCACCGGTGTGCGCGACCGTGCCGCCGAGGGCGTGGGTCATCGCCTGGAAGCCGTAGCAGATGCCGAGGACCGGAACACCCAGCTCCAGCAGTCCCTTCTGCAGGGCGGGGGCGCCGTCGGCGTAGACGGAGGACGGGCCGCCGGAGAGGATCAGCGCCGCCGGGTTCTTCGCGGCGACCTCCTCGGCGGACATGGAGTGCGGGACGACCTCGGAGTACAGCCGCGCCTCACGCACGCGGCGTGCGATGAGTTGCGCGTACTGCGCGCCGAAGTCGACGACGAGGACGGGACGGGGACTGTCGGCAGATGCGCCGGACTGCTGCTGATGTGTCACGACGCCAACTCTACCGAACGTCCCACCAGCCGATACCGCCGGTCACCCTGCAGGCCGTGCCGGGAGAGTTCATTCGCCGTTCACCTCCCGAATTCGCCAACCAGGGTGAACCCCATACACTCGACGGCAGTACCCCACGACACGTAGTCGACCAGGAAACGGAGCCCCACGTGCCGGCAGAGGTCACCGACCACCCGTCCGTCGTCCGCGACACCACGGACGACACCACGAACGACACCACAGTTGCAGGTGTGAACCCCGCACCCGCACCGGTGCGCAGTCCCTTCACCCGCCTCGGACTCCACGGGAAACCCCTGGCCTGGGCCAACTGGATCGGGGTGGCGCTGGGCATCTACCTGCTGATCACCGCGGTCTCCGTGGTCGGCGACGGGTTCAAGGCAGCGACCGGCGGCCAGGCGGAGGAGCTCTTCGCCTTCGCGTCCAACCCGCTGGTCGCCCTGATGATCGGGCTGCTGGCCACCGCGCTGATCCAGTCGTCCACCACGGTCACCGCCATCATCGTCGGACTCTGCGCCGGTGGACTGCCCATGGCCACCGCCATCCCCATGCTCATCGGGGCGAACGTGGGGACCACGATCACCAGCACCCTGGTCAGCCTGGGCATGGTCCGCGACCGCGAGTCCTTCCGCCGCGCCTTCGCCGCCGCGTCCATCCACGACTGCTACAACCTGCTCGCCGTGGTGATCTTCCTCCCCCTCGAACTCGCCTTCGGCATCCTCGAGAAGTCCTCCGGCTGGCTCTCCCACCAGATGGCCGGCAGTGACGGTGGCATCCTGGCCACCGTCTTCGGCGGTCTCGGCGACGCCGTGACCGGCGTGACCGAGCCCCTGGGCGACGCGATCGTCGCGGCGTCCGGCGTCCTGCCCGGCCCGTGGGACGGCATTCTGCTCATCCTGGTCGGCATCGCGCTGATCCTCGGGGTGATCAGCGTGATCGGGACGCTGCTCAAGGTCGTCATGGTCGGACGCGCCGAGAAGGTGCTGCACACCGCCATCGGACGCGGTCCGGTCTCCGGCATCGCCTCCGGCACACTGATCACCGTGATGGTCCAGTCCTCCTCGACCACGACCTCCCTGATCGTCCCCCTCGCCGGGTCCGGCACCTTCTCCCTGCGGCAGGTCTACCCGTTCACCCTCGGTGCCAACGTGGGCACCACGCTGACCGCCCTCATCGCCGCCTTCGCCTTCAGCGGCCCCGAGGCCGAACTCGCCCTGCAGGCCGCGCTCGTGCACGTGCTCTACAACGTCTTCGCCCTGCTGGTGATCTACGGACTGCCCTTCCTGCGGTGGATCCCGCTGGCCGGGGCTACCACGCTGGCGCGCCTCGGTGCGCGCAACAAGCTCTACGTGGCCGGCTGGGTCATCGGCATGTTCCTGGTGCTGCCGGCCACGCTGATCCTGCTCACCGTGCTGCTCTAGAACACCAAAAACCCCGCGCGGTCGTCGGTCCGAGAAATCCGGACCACCAACCGCGCGGGGTTTTGAGGGAGGGCGTGCGTCAGCGCACGGCCAGCGGCACCTTCTGGAAGCTCTTCAGGTCGGTGTAGCCGCACTTGGCCATGGAACGGCGCAGCCCGCCGACCAGGTTCTCCTCACCGTAGGGGTTGTCCGTGGGACCGAACAGCAGCTTCTCCAGCGGCAGGGTCTCGCGGGCGCCGAAGGCACCGAACACGCCCTCGGCCTCGCCACGCGGCAGGCTCGGGTGCGCGGCGACGGACGGCCAGAAGTGGCCGCGTCCGCCGGAGTTGTCCGCCATCGCCAGGGGCGCACCCAGGGAGACGGCGTCCGCACCGCAGGCGATGGCCTTGGCGATGTCGCCGGAGTACTCCATGTGGGAGTCGGCGATGACGTGCACGTAGCGTCCACCGGTCTCGTCCAGGTAGTCCAGACGGGCGGCCGCGGCGTCCGCCACGGCGGAGGCCATGGGCACGTCGATGCCCAGGGCCTGGCTGTTCGTGGTGGTGCCGGAGCCCACGATCACGCCGGCGGCACCGGTACGCATCAGGTGCATGGCGGTGGTGTAGTCCACCACGCCACCGGCGATGACGGGCACGTCGATCGAACCGATGAACTCCTTGAGGTTCAGCGGCTCACCGTTGGAGTACACGTGCTCGGCGGAGACCAGGGTGCCCTGGATGACCAGCAGGTCGATACCGGCCTTGATCAGGTCCGGGGCGAAGTCGCGGGCGTTCTGCGGGGAGACGCGCACACCGAAGGTCACACCGGACTCGCGCACCTCGGCCAGTCGCTCGGCCAGCAGCCCGCGGTCCAGCGGCGCGGCGTGCAGTTCCTGCAGCACGCGCTGGGCGGCGTTGTCCGAGGCCGGCAGGCCCAGCGGGTCGGAGTCGCCGGCGGCGGCACGGACCTTCTCCAGGGCACCGTCGAGGTCGCGATGGCGTCCCCACAGGCCCTCGGCGTTGATGACGGGCAGACCGCCGAGGCGGCCGAACTCCACGGCGAACTCCGGGGTCACCACGGCGTCCGAGGGGTGCGCCATGAACGGGATGTCGAAACGGTAGGCGTCGATGCGCCACGTGGTGTCCACGTCGTGCGAGGAGCGCGTGCGGCGCGAGGGCACGATGTTGATCTGGTCGAATCCCACGACCCGGCGGGCCGTGCGGCCCATCCCGATGTTCACCTGTTCCTGCATGGCTGAGACCGTTTCCTAACGCTGGTAGTAGTTCGGGGCTTCGACGGTCATCTGGATGTCGTGCGGGTGCGACTCGCGCAGGCCCGCGCCGGTGATCCGGACGAAGTGGGCGTCGTTGAGCTCGGCGACGTTGCGCGAGCCGGTGTAGCCCATCGCGGCGCGCAGGCCACCGACCATCTGGTAGATGATGGAGTCCACGTTGCCGCGGAAGGGGATGCGCCCCTCGATGCCCTCCGGCACCAGCTTCTCCTCGCTGGTGACGTCCGCCTGGAAGTAGCGATCCTTGGAGTAGGAGCGCTGCTCGCCGTGCAGGCCACGGCCCTTCATCGCCCCGAGGGAGCCCATGCCGCGGTACATCTTGTACTGCTTTCCGTTGATCACGGTGATCTCACCGGGGGCCTCGCTGGTGCCCGCGAGCAGGGAGCCCAGCATCACGGAGGACGCACCGGCGGCCAGCGCCTTGGCGATGTCGCCGGAGTACTGCATGCCGCCGTCGGCGATGATCGGCACGCCGGCCTTGCGGGCGGGCACGGCCGCCTCGAGGATGGCGGTGATCTGCGGGGCGCCCACGCCGGCGACGACGCGGGTGGTGCAGATCGAGCCCGGGCCGATGCCGACCTTGAGGGCGTCCGCCCCCGCCTCGATCATGGCCTCGGCCGCGCTGCGGGTGGCGAGGTTGCCGCCGATGACGTCGACGCGGTCGCCGAACTCCTTCTTCACCCGCGAGACCATCTCCAGCACGCCGGTGTTGTGGGCGTGGGCGGTGTCGACGACCAGGGCGTCCACCCCGGCGTCGACCAGGGCGCCGGCCCGACGCCAGGAGTCCTCACCGGTGCCGATCGACGCGCCGGCGAGGAGACGGCCCGACGCGTCCTTCGCGGCGTTGGGGAACTTCTCGCGCTTGGCGAAGTCCTTCACCGTGATCAGCCCGGTGAGCACACCCTCGCCGTCGACGATGGGCAGCTTCTCCACCTTGTTCTCGCGCAGCAGGCGCAGGGCGGCGTCCGCCGAGACACCCTTCTCCGCGACGACGAGCGGCATGGGGGTCATGACGTCGGCGACCTTGGCGGAGAAGTCCTCCTCGAAACGCATGTCACGGTTGGTGCAGATGCCGACCAGGTGTCCGGTGGCGTCCACCACGGGCAGCCCGGAGATCCGGTAGCGGGCGCACATGTCGTCGACCTCGCCGATGGTCATCTCCGGCGAGCAGGTCACCGGGTCGGTGACCATGCCGGCCTCGCTGCGCTTCACGATCTCGACCTGCTCGGCCTGGTCCTCGATGGACAGGTTGCGGTGCAGCACACCCATACCGCCCTGGCGGGCCATGCCGATGGCCATGCGGGCCTCGGTGACGGTGTCCATCGCCGCGGAAATCACCGGGACGTTGAGGGTGATGTTGCGGGTCAGCTGCGTGGTCGTCGCCACGTCGGAGGGGATGATGTCGGACGCCGCGGGGAGAAGCAGGACGTCGTCGAAGGTCAGACCGACCAGCTCCACCTTCCTCGGGTCGTCGCCACCAGTGGTCACAAGCTGGGCATCGGTCATGCCGGTCAGGCCTCCTGCATCCTTCATTCCACGTCACTGTCGTCGGGTTGTACCAGACAGGATAGCCTGTCTGCCCCCATGGTCCGCCATCCGCACCCGGTGTGCGACCGGTCCCCTGGCATGGTTCCCCTCACCGCCGGCAACAGGTACGATCATGTGCGTGGACTTCGACGATTCCCTGATGCCCCCGGACCCGTTCGCCGGCGACCCGGAGGACCCGGCCGCCCTGTTCGACGAGGAGCTGGACGAACCCCTCTCCGACGAGGAGCGTGGGGCGCTGCGTGAGGATCTGGCGAATGTCCGTCGTTTCCGTGAGCTGCTGGAACCCCGCGGCATCCTGGGTGTGACCATGACCTGTGACGACTGCCAGGAGTTGCACTACTACGACTGGCCGATCCTGGTGTCGAACCTGTCGACGATGCTGAACGACGGCCCCGTGCCCGTGCACGAGCCCGGTGCGGACCCCGACCCCGACTTCTACGTCCCCTGGGACTACTGCGCCGGTTACGCCGACGCCGCCGACTGGCTGAGCCGCGGCCCGCGCACCTTCCGCCGCTGGGGCCGCTGAGTCCGAGCCGCCCGACCTATTCGGTCGGTTCGGTCTCCGCGTCGTCACGCTGCGCCTTGGGCGCGGTCGTCGGCGTCGTCGAACTGCTCGACGTGCTCGACCTGGTGGTGCCGGACGGTTTCACCGGGGACGCGGCACGTCCCTGCGGTTCGGCGAGGAGCATTGCCCCGCCGTCGGCGGGTGCCTCCGTCTGGACGTCGGACGCCTCGGCGTCGCCGCCGTCACCGTCCTGAGCGCCGTCACCGGTGGTGTCGGTCTGGTCGCCGGACTGCGCCTCGTCACTGCTGCCCGGATCGGCGAGGACCATGCCGCCGGAGTCCGCGTCACCGCCGTTGCCGGCCTCGCCGCCCTCGCTCTCGGCCGGGGCGGAACTCCCGGCACCCTCGGAGTCGTCCGTGGCGCCCTGCCCGTCACGAGGGGAACCGTCACGGTCGGGGGCCTCGGAGGCCGCACCCTGACCGCCGGTGGAACCGTCACCGGAACCGGCGGACTCGGCGACGACGGAATCCGAGCCACCGGAGTTGCCGGTGGTCAACGCGCCCACGGTGAACCCGCCGACGACGAGGGCCGCGGCGACACCGCTGCCCACCACCAGCGAGGTCAGGGAGATCCCGCCCAGGGCGGCCACTCCCCCGGCACGACGCATCGCGCGGCGACGGCGACGACCCGCCAGGGAGGTCACCGGCGCGGAGTCGACGTCGGCGACGACCGGGGCGGCGGGGATGTCACGGTCGGTCTCGGCACGGGCGTCGGCGAGCAGACGCAGGAGCGGGTCGGCACCGGTACCACCCTCCGGTTCCCGGCCCGCCGCCAGGGCGTCCAGCATCCGGTCGGTGGCGCGCACGGCGTCGGCGTCGGCACCCTCGGTACCGTCGCCGTCGAAACCCCGTGGGTCCCACCTGTGCTCGTCCATCATTCCGTCCTCGAATTCTCACGGGACTCCAGGGTCTCCCGCATCTTGGCCAGCGCCCGGAACTGGGCGACCCGGACAGCACCGGCGGTGGAGCCGACGATCTCTGCGGTCTCCTCGGCGGAGTACCCGCCGAAGACCCTGAGAGTCACGATATGCCGTGCCTTCTCACTGAGCGTATCGAGCAGTTGTGCGACTTCGTTACAGGAACTCACATCCAACGCCACGGTTTCCGGCGTACTCGTCACGACCTCCTGGTCCGGCACCTCATCGGTGGGAACCGCGAGGTCACGGGACTGTGAACGCCGTGCATCGACGATCTTGTTCGCCGCGATCCGGTAGACGAAGGCCATGAACGGCTTGCCCTGGTCCTCGTAACCGGGTATGGCACGCGCCACGGCCAGACAGATCTCCTGCGCCAGGTCCTCCGGGGTGGGGTACTTCGTGGACGGCACACGGGCACGGCAGTAGCGCACGACCGGCGGGTGGATGAGGTCGATGATGCGCTGGAGCGCCCGCCCGTCCCCCTCCACTGCGGAGGGGACGAGCCGGGGCAGGGCCTCGTCGATGTCGTCAGTCGCTGTCATAGTCCTCGGGAAAACACGGTCGCGGCAGGGTGCTGGTCGTCACGGGAACTGTCCCTGCCTGTGGGCTGAAATTACCACAGCAAACCATCCACCCGGGACTCACCCGGGAGGATACCTCTGCAGAGGGCGCCGCAGAGGGTGTCACAGCGGGGGCCGAAAATGTCACATGCCGAACAGCTCGCGGACACCTGTTGTTCACATCGACGGGACAGGGTGGGAGTCACTGGAGAACACCCCAGACGATCCACCCTCACGATGTACAGGAGAAGAACCCATGCCGCAGACGAGCGACCTCCCGGGCCCCGCGACCACCTTCTGGGACTGGCAACTGCACGGTTCCTGCCGTGGGGCCGAGTCCGCCGTCTTCTTCCACCCCGACGGGGAGCGCGGACGTGCGCGCTCGCTGCGTGAGCACCGCGCCAAGGCGATCTGCAACGAGTGCCCGGTACTGGCCCAGTGCAAGGAGCACGCCCTGAACGTGGGCGAGGTCTACGGGATCTGGGGCGGCATGGGCGAGTCGGAACGGGCAGCCGCGCAGAACGGGCGTCCCCGCCGCGTGAAACGCACGCCGCGCCGCCTGGCGTCCTGACGCACGGGAAGACCCCCGCCTCCCCACGGTCCTCGGGACCGTCGGGGTGGCGGGGGTCCTGCGTGCCCCCGAGGGGCACACACCGACCTTAGTGGTGATGGTGTCCGTGGCCGGCGGCGGCAGCGGCCGCCACGGCGGGCTTGTCGACGACGGCGGTCTCGGTGGTCAGCACCATGCGTGCCACCGAGGTCGCGTTGACGACGGCGGAGTGGGTGACCTTGACCGGGTCGATGATCCCCTGCTCCAGCAGGTTGCCGTAGACACCGGTGGCGGCGTTGTAGCCCTCACCGTTGGCACGCTCGGCGATCTTGGAGACCACGACGGCCCCGTCGAGGCCGGCGTTGTCGGCGATCCAGTACGCCGGACGGCGCAGTGCGCGGGCCAGGGCCTTCACGCCCACGGCCTTGTCGCCCTCGAACTCGGCGGCGAACTCGTCGAGCTCGGCGGCGATCTGCACCAGGACGGAACCGCCACCGGCGATCACGCCCTCCTGCGCGGCGGCACGGGCGGCGTTGATGGCGTCCTCGACGCGCAGCTTGCGCTCGTTGACCTCGGTCTCGGTGGCGCCACCGGCACGGATGACGGCGACACCCCCGGACAGCTTCGCCAGACGCTCCTCGAGCTTCTCCCGGTCCCAGGTGGAGTCGGTGCGCTCGATGTCGGAACGGATCTGGTTGCGGCGGGTGTCGAGGTCCTCGGCGGTGCCGGCACCGTCGACGATGACCGTCTCGTCCTTGGTGACCGTGATGCGGCGGGCGGTGCCCAGCTGCTCCAGGGTCGTCTCGGAGAGGTTCTGGCCGACCTCCTTGTCCACCACGGTGGCGCCGGTGACGACGGCGAGGTCGTCCATGAACGCCTTGCGGCGGTCACCGAAGTACGGGGACTTCACGGCCACGGCCTTGATGGACTTGCGGATGGAGTTGACGACGAGCATCTGCAGCGGCTCGCCGTCGACGTCCTCGGCCACGATGAACAGTTCCTTGCCGGCCTTCGCGATCTGCTCCAGCAGGGGCAGGAAGTCGGGCAGGGAGCTGATCTTGTCGCGCACCAGCAGGATCGCCGGGTTCTCCAGGACGGCCTGGGCCGACTCCTCCTCGGTGACGAAGTACGGCGAGAGGTAGCCCTTGTCGAAGGAGACGCCCTCGGTGACCACGAGCTCGTCGACCAGGGACTGGGACTCCTCGACGGTCAGGACGCCGTCCTTGCCGACCTTCTCCATGGCCTCGGCGACCTTGGCGCCGATGCCCTCGTCACGCGAGGAGACGGTGGCCACGTTGGCGATGGCGGCGGAGTCGGCGACCGGCTCCGCGCGCTGCTGCAGCGCCTCGATGACCTTCTCCGCGGCGACGGCGATGCCCTCGTTGACGGCGATGGGGTTGCCACCGGCGGCGACGATGCGCATGCCTTCGTTGATCAGCGCCTGGGCGAGCAGGGTGGCGGTGGTGGTGCCGTCACCGGCGATGTCGTTGGTCTTCACGGCCACCGACTTCACCAGCTGCGCACCGAGGTTCTCGAAGGGGTCCTCGAGGTCGATGTCGCGGGCGATGGTGACACCGTCGTTGGTCACGGTCGGACCGCCGAAGGCCTTGTCCAGGACCACGTTACGGCCCTTGGGGCCGAGGGTGACGCGAACCGAGTCCGCCAGCGTGTCCACACCGCGCTGGAGGCCCTTGCGGGCCTCCTCGTCGAATGCGATGAGTTTAGCCATGCGTCACCGACCTACTTCGCGGAGTCGACGACGGCGAGGATGTCGCGCTGGTTGAGCAGCAGGAACTCTTCCCCGTCGTACTTGAGCTCGGTGCCGCCGTAGCGGGAAAACACGACCGTGTCGCCCTCGGCGACGTCCATCGGGACGCGGGCGTCGTCGTTCCAACGGCCCGGGCCGACGGCCACGACGGTGGCCTCCTGCGGCTTCTCCTTGGCGGAGTCCGGGATGACCAGACCGGATGCGGTCGTGGTCTCGGCCTCGACGATCTGGACGAGGACGCGGTCCTCGAGCGGCTTGATGTTGACGTTAGCCACGTTGAATACCTCCGTGTTTGCGTACATGCAGTGATCCGAATTGTCTTGTCTTCCGGTTGGTATATCCTGCACAGCCGTCGTCGCGGGTGAACAACTGTGTGTCACACAACCACTTGGCACTCTACCCTGCCAAGTGCTAGCCCTCAACAAGGGAGGGTGCCAGAACGGGAACCTCCACGTCCATCGACGGGTCGGTCGCCGCGTCCAGCGAACTGGCCGGGGCACCCGCCTCGATCAGGCGGGCGGCGAGCGCGGCGATCATCACGCCGTTGTCCGTGCACAGCGAGATCTCCGGCACGACCATGCGCACCCCGGCCGCCGCACACCGCTCTTCCGCCAGCGCACGCAGCCGACGGTTCGCCGACACTCCGCCGCCGAGCAGCATCACGTCCGCCCCGGTGTCCACGCACGCGCGCACCGCCTTGGCGGTCAGCACGTCCACCACCGCCTCCTGGAAGGACGCGCACACGTCCTCCACCGGCACACTGCGTCCCTCCTTGTCCGCCTTCTCCACGAAGCGGGCGACGGACGTCTTGAGCCCGGAGAAGGAGAAGTCGTAGGCGGCGTCGCCCGGGCGGCTCATACCGCGCGGGAAGGCGATCGCCGTGGGGTCGCCCTGGGCGGCCAGCCGGTCGATCACCGGGCCGCCCGGGTAACCGAGACCGAGCAGGCGGGCGACCTTGTCGTAGGCCTCGCCGGCGGCGTCGTCCAGGGTGGAGCCGAGCTCCTTCATCGGACGTCCCACGCCGTTGACCTGCAGGATCTGCGTGTGCCCGCCGCTGACCAGCAGCGCGACGGCGGTACTGAGGTCGCCGGCGACGGTGCCGTCGGTGCCTTCAGTGTCGTCGCCGGTGTCGAGCGTGCCCACGGCCACGTGCCCGCCGAGGTGGTTGACCCCGTAGAAGGGCACGCCCCAGGCCGCCGCGTAGGCCTTCGCCGCCGCCGCGCCCACCAGCAGCGCACCGGCGAGCCCCGGGCCCACCGTCGCCGCCACGGCGTCCGGACGCCGCCGACGTCCCGCCGTCGCGGCGCGCAGGTCGTCCAGCGCCGCGGCCATCGTCGGGCCCATGGCCTCCAGGTGCGCGCGCGAGGCGATCTCCGGCACCACCCCGCCGAAACGGGCGTGCTGGTCCATCGATGACGCCACGCGGTTCGCCACCTGCCGCACCCGGCCGTCGGCGTGCAGCTCCACCACGCCGACACCGGTCTCGTCGCAGGAACTCTCCACACCCATGACCAGCATCGGGGCGTCCTGCTTCCCCCGGGAACGTTCCGAGAGCGCCGGACGGCACATCGTGTAGGCGTCCGCGCCGGAGGGCCGGTAGTAGTTGCGGCGCGTGCCGGTGACCTCGAAACCGTAGCTGCGGTACAGCCCGATCGCCGAGGTGTTGTCCGTCCTGACCTCCAGGTACACCGGGCCGTCGTCGCGGTCGGCCAGCTCCATCAGCGGGTCCATGAGCAGACGCGACCAGCCGCGGCCCTGCACCGACGCCTCCAGGCCGATGGTGTGGATCTCGAACTCCGGGTCGTCCGCCGGACCGTTCTTCGCCAGGCCGGCGTAGCCCACCAGCCGCTCGTCCGCGCCACCCTGGCCGGTGACGACGCCGAGGTAGACGGTGTTCGGCGCGCCGATCTCCGAGGCGAAGCCGGCCTCCGGCCACGGCGAGTCACCGACGAAGAGCTCCGCCTCGATCTCCGCGCACCGCCCCGCCGCGCCGACGACCAACGGCCCCACGGTCGGTTCGGGGACGTCCTCCTCCCCCACCGCACTGAAGTCCAGCGCCGCGGAGACCCGGACCGGCTTCGGCTCCGCGGCGTCCGGACGTCGCAGGTAGAGCGCACGCAACGGCGTGCCGGGGTGCAGCAGCCCCTGGGGCCCGCCCAGCACCCGCACCGCGGCGGTGACCAGGCCGACCGGCGTCGGCCGGGCGTCCGCGTCGGTCACCGTCCACCCCGGGACCTCGCCGGCACGCTGCGCGACCTCGCGGGACGCCAGGACCTCCGCCTGCGGGCAGGACGCCACGACGTCGTCCGGCGCGGCGACGACCGGGCCGTCCAGCACCTGCCCGGACGCGCGGTCCACGAGCGTCCGGTACCACTCGCGACGACGGGCGTCGCTGAGCACGAGCAGCAGTGACGAGCCGGCTGCGTCGGTGGTGGCGGCAGTGGCGAGGTGCCCGGACACACCGTGCACGGGGACGCCCAGCGCGTCGCCGAAGGCGGCGCCGGCGGCCATGCCCACGCGCAGACCGGTGAACGGACCCGGCCCCACGCCGACGACGACGGCGGCCAGGTCGTCCGGCGTGAGGTCGGCGTCCCCCAGCGCGGTGAGGATGTTCGGGGTCAGCACCTCCATGTGGCCCCGCGGGTTGAGCTCGGTGTGCTCCGCGAGCAGTCGGGGCGGGGCCGACGCGTCATCCGGACAGTCCACCACCCCGGCGACGACGAAGGACGTGGAGGTGTCGACCGCGAGAACATACATGCTCAGGAATCTTAGCCCCCCGGCCCCAGGCATAGGCGAAGCCCCGTCACACTCTCCAATTGCGACGGGGCCTCTGGATACACCCCTCACGGTGATCCGTCACCCATTCTGGCACCAGATGCTGCTTCGTGCCAATCAATCTGGCTAATGGGGGATCTTATCGGGGGGATTCAGAATTGCTACCTCTGTGACCAGCGCCAACGTAGGATCCTCGGAGGTTCGGTCGTATCGCCGGCAATGTCGCCGATGTCGTCGACCTCCCCCCGGTCGATCTCCACGTCGATCCACCGCGTCGGAGCCAGGGACTCCACGACCCCGCGGCCCCACTCGGCCACCAGGACCCGGTCCTCCAGGTCCGCGTCGATGTCGAGGGACTCCAGGGCGTCGAGGACCACGTCCGGCGAGGGCGTGGTGCCGTCGTGCGCCTGCTCGCCGAGCAGCCGGTAGGCGTCCATGTGCAGCAGGCCCGGGCGCGCGGAGTCCGGACCCGGCCGGTGCTCGCGGATGATCGTGAACGTCGGCGACTGCACCCGGCCCCTGACCTCCAGCCCGGCGGCGATGCCCTGCGTCACGGTCGTCTTTCCGGCACCCAGGGCACCGGTCAGCACCACCACGTCGCCGGCGCGCAGGGTGCGCCCCAGCTGACGACCCAGGTCACGCATCTGCTCGGCGGAGGTTACCTCCACCGAGCCCTCCTCGGCGTCTGCGGGGTCGAAGACGCCGCGCACCGGCAGCGTGCGACGCGACAGGCGTCCACGCGGCATCGTGAGCACCTCGTAGGCGATGGTGTCGGCGGCCCCGGCGATCTCCTCGACGGAGCGTCCGCCCTGACCGAAGACCACCGCCCAGTCGCCGGGACGTACCGCGGCGCCGGGGCCGTCCTCGTGCGCAGGACCGAGGTCGACCACGACCTGGTCCATGCACACCCGCCCGATCTGCGGGTACCAGGTGCCGTCGACGGTCACGCCGAATCGTCCCGACAGGCTACGCGGCAGCCCGTCGGCGTAACCCATCGCCACTACGGCGGTGCGGGTGTCGCGCGGGGCACGCCACAGGTGCCCGTAACTCACGCCCTCCCCTTCCGGGACGACGCGGGTGGTGACCACCCGGGCGCGCACCGTCATCGCCTCGCGCAGCTCCACCGGGCCAGACTCCCCCACCGGGATCACCGTCGGGTCGACCGCGTAGACGCCGTAGACGCTCACGCCCGGGCGCACCATCTCGTGGCGCAGGTCGGGACGCGTCAACGTCGCCGGGGTGTTGGCGAGGTGGTTCACCGGAACGTCCAGCCCCGCCGCCCGGCAGGCCTGCACGGCGTCGGTGAACCGTGCCGCCTGCAGGTCGGTGACCGGGGAGGACGGGTCGTCGGCGACGGCCAGGTGCGACAGCACGCCGCTGACGGTGAGCACGCCCTCGTCGACCGCGTCCACCGCGATCCGCACGGCCTCGTCCCACCGGGCGGCCTCGATACCCGAACGCGAGAGGCCGGTGTCCGCCATCAGGCCGACCGACAGGGGGGACGCCCCGCCGGCGACGGCCGTACGCGAGGCGTCCACCGCGGCGAGGAGGTGCTCCACGGAGGGAACGCCCAGGGTGACGTCGGCCGCGCAGGCCGCGGCCACGTGCCCGAGCGCGACGTCCGGCAGCCACATCCACGCCGTGACCGGGGCGTGGATCCCGGCGTCGCGCAGCGCCACCGCCTCGCCGAGCGTGGCGACGCCCAGCGCCGCCGCCCCGGCGTCCACCGCGGTGCGGGCGACGTCCACCATGCCGTGGTTGTAGCCGTCGGCCTTGACGATCGCCATCACCCCGGCGGGCGCGGCGACCCGCACCAGGGTGCGCACGTTGTGGTCGACGGCGTCCAGGTCGACGACGAGCTCGGCCAGCGGATACGGGTCGGTGCCGGGTAGTTCGCTCATCAGCGCAGGTACCGGTCCTACTCCACCGTCACGGACTTGGCGAGGTTACGCGGCTTGTCGATGTCGGTGTTGCCGCACTGGCGGGCGATCTCCGCAGACAGGAACTGCAGGGGAATTGTCGACAGCAGCGGCTGCAGCAGCGTGGGGCACTGCGGGATCTCGAGCAGGTCGTTGGCGAACGGGCGCACGGCCTCGTCGCCCTCCTCGGCGATCACGATGGTCCGGGCACCGCGGGCGCGGATCTCCTGGATGTTCGTCACGATCTTGGAGTGCAGGATCTCCCGGCCCTGCGGCGACGGCACGACCACGACCACCGGCAGGTCGTCCTCGATCAGGGCGATCGGGCCGTGCTTGAGCTCGCCGGCGGGGAACCCCTCGGCGTGGATGTACGCCAGCTCCTTGAGCTTGAGGGCACCCTCCAGCGCCACCGGGTAACCCACGTGGCGGCCCAGGAAGAGCATCGTGGGGATCGGGCCGAGCTCCGCGGCCAGGTCCAGGACCTTGTCCTTGAGTTCCAGGACCTGCTCGATCTTGCCCGGGATCTCCTCGAGCTGCTGGTAGATCGCCTCGATCTCGTCGGAGAACTTCGTGCCGCGGGCCTGGGCCAGTGCGAGGCCCACGATGTAGTTCGCCGCGACCTGCGCCAGGAAGGCCTTCGTGGACGCCACGCCGATCTCCGGGCCGGCGTGGGTGTAGAGCACCGCGTCCGCCTCGCGCGGGATCTGCGAACCGTTGGTGTTGCACACCGCCAGGACGCGTGCGCCCTGCTTCTTGGCGTGCCGGACGGCCTCCAGGGTGTCCGCGGTCTCGCCGGACTGGGAGACGGCCACGACCAGCGTCTGCCGGTCGAGCACCGGGTCGCGGTAGCGGAACTCGCTGGCGACCTCGATCTCCACGGGCAGGCGCACCCAGTGCTCGATGGCGTACTTCGCCAGCAGGCCGGAGTGGTACGCCGAACCGCAGGCCACCACGAAGACCTTCTCGATCTGACGGAGGTCGTCGTCCGACAGGCGCTGCTCGTCGAGCACCACCCGGCCGTCGTCGAAGTGGCCGGCGAGGGTGTCGCGCACGGCGGCGGGCTGGTCGAAGATCTCCTTCATCATGAAGGAGTCGAAACCACCCTTCTCCGCGGCGGCGAGGTCCCAGTCGATGGTGAACGGGCGGCCCTCGGTGGGCGTGCCGTCGAAGTCCATGACGCGGTAGTCGTGGTCGGTGATGACCACGGCGCTGTCGTCGTCGAGCTCCACTGCCTCACGGGTGTGGGCGATGAAACCGGCGACGTCGGAGCCCAGGAACATGCCGTCCTCCCCCACGCCCACGATCAGCGGGGTGGAGTGGCGGCCGGCGACGATCTTGCCCGGCTCCTCGGCGTGGGCGAACAGGACGGTGAACGCGCCCTCCAGGCGGCGCAGCACCGCCAGCGCGGACGCCTCCAGGTCACCGGCCGTCGGGCCGGCGGCGTAGGCCAGGGCGAGCAGGTGGGCGGCGACCTCGGAGTCGGTCTCACTGGTCATCTCGATGCCCGCGGCCTCGACCTCGGCACGCAGCGGTGCGAAGTTCTCGATGATGCCGTTGTGGACGATCACGGCCTTGCCGTCGAAGGAGACGTGCGGGTGGGCGTTGACGTCGTTCGGACGCCCGTGCGTGGCCCAACGGGTGTGGCCGATGCAGGCCTTGCCGGTGAACCGCTCGCGGCCGGTCTCGGCGATGCGCTGCTGCAGGTTCGCCAACTTGCCGGCCTTCTTCTCGACCTCGATGTCGCCGTCCGAGACGACGGCGATTCCGGCGGAGTCGTACCCGCGGTACTCCATCCTGGCCAGCGCCTCGAGACCGATGTCGAGCGCCTTTGCGGAGCTACGGGCGCTTCCGATGTATCCAACGATGCCACACATACTGGACAACAATACTGGTCGCCCCGGACACCCGTGAAGCGCATCCCCGTTGTCCACCCCTCCGGGTCGGTTGAGCGCGGTTGTTCCCGACCCTCGCCCCGCGTCGTGGAGCTATCAACTAGGCTGAGTGACGTGGCAGACAACGCGAAGAACCTGGTCCCCCGGTTGGAGAAGCGGGGCCCGCACAGGGTCCTGGTCGGCGAACTCGACTTCGCCGGCATTCCCGGCCGTATCTACACGCCTGCCGAGGGCAAGGCGATCGCCGGTGTGGCCTTCGGCCACGACTGGCGCGTCGGCGTGGACGCCTATCACGGCACCCTGCGCCACCTGGCCAGCTGGGGCATTGCCGTGGCCGCCCCGGACACCGAGCGCGGCCTGTTGCCGAACCACCGGGGCTTCGCCTCGGACCTGGAGTCCTGCCTGCAGATCCTCTCGGGTGTGCGCCTGGGTGTCGGCAACATCACCGTGGACCCGAGCAAGCTCTTCTTCGCCGGGCACGGCATGGGCGCCGGCGCGGCGATCCTCGCGGCCACCGGCCGGGCGGCCGCGGAGCCGGCGAAGAAGCGCTACCGCGACCGTCCGACGGTCGCCGGTGTCATCGCCGTGCACCCGTCGGACACCGCGCCGAGCTGCTACCAGGCGGCCCGGCACGTCCAGGCCCCCGGTCTGGTGCTGGCACCGGGACGCACCCTGGGCATCGAGGCCGGCGAGCCGGAGCGCGTCGCCGCCCTCTGGGGTGGCGAGGCGGTGTTCCGTCGCATCGACAAGGCGTCGTCCACCGGCTTCCACGAGAAGGTCATCCGCAAGTTCCTCACCACGAACAGTGGGCTGGAGCTGGCGGCGCAGGACTTCATCCGCGCCCTGATGACCGGCTTCGTGCTCGCCGAGGACGACAAGCACTACGCCGCCTTCCGCGACCCCGAGGCCGAGATCAAGAAGTCGCAGGTGATGAGCCGCGGTGAGCTCTTCGAGAGCCTCCCGGAGTTCGCCGACCCGATCGACGCGGTGAACAAGGCCCTGCACGCCTGAGCGCCGCCACCCCGGGTCAGTCGAAGATCCCCGGGCTCCGCCGCGGGGGACGCCCGGCGGCGTCCTGCCGCCGCACCACATCGTTGTTGTCGGTGGTCGCGGTGGCGGTGTCCTCGAGTAGTTCACTGAGGTCGCCGAGCTCGCCGAGCAGCTCCGTGGCCTCGTCCATCTGACGTTGGAACCGCCCGGTGGCCTCACCGACCTCCCTGACGTAGCCCTCCAACGCCGCCTCTATCGGGTTCTTGTTCACCACTGCTCACTCCTCTGCACCGATGGTGCGTCCTGACCGACCTCGCCGGGCTGTTCGGCGGACTTCTCACCGGTGGTCCACAGGTCAGGCACCCAGCCGTCGTCCCCGGACGACGGCTCCGGGGTCTCCACCGCCGCGGTACCGACCGGCGGAGTCTCCACCGGCGCCGCATCCGTGGCGGGTGCCTCCGCCGGGGTGGCCGCGGTCTCCGTCCCGGGGAGGTAGGAGCTCTTGTCGAACCCCTTCTCCGGGTCCACGGTGGACGGCTCCGGCTCGTCACACGGCTCGGGTTCCGGTTCCGGCTCGCACGGCTCGGGTTCCGGTTCGCACGGCTCCGGCACAGGTTCAGGTTCCGGCTCCGGTTCGCACGGCTCCGGCGGACAGAGGTTCACGTCGATGTCGATCAACGACCCGGAGTTCTCCACCGAGAGATTCGCCGCGCCCTCGACGACCGTCTCCACAATCCCCTCGACCGCACCCTTGATCCACCCGCTGACCTGGCCACCGACCTGGCCGGAGATGTCCGGCAGCATCGGCGCGGCGACCGAGGACCCCACGAGCCCCGACAACGACGCCGTCGAAGTTGCGGCCGAGGCGGCGGCGACGGCCGGGGACGCCGGCGGACACGGCTCCGGGGTCGGCAGCGCCCCGCCGCCTGCCCCGGCACCGACGGTGGCGACCTCGGTCGGGACCGGTGCGACATCGCAGTCCGGCGCCGCGGTCACCGGGGCAGGCTCCGTGGCCAAGGGAACCCGGCAGTTGCCCTCCTCGGCGGCCGGGGCGCACTCGGCGATGGTGAGGTCCATGCACTCGCCCATACGGGAGTTCCTGCCCTCCAACATCGCCCCCACCCCGTCGCGGGCACCACACAGCAGCTGCGCCGCCATCTGGAGCAGCGCCCGCGACGCCACCTGGTCAGTGGCACGCAACGCCAGCCCGGCGGCACAGAGCTCCTCGGCCGTCGCGACCGCCCCGTCCACACAGGTCTCCACCTCGTCGGCGCACAGGGACTGGATGGACTCCAGCACACGGTCGCAGGTGGCCACCGCGTCGTCTGCCTGGTCCACGTTCCCGTCGTGTTCGTCGGCCTCGTCGCCGCCCCAGCCCAACTTGTCCGCCAGGACCCCGCCGGCGATTCCCGTGATCAGGTCCTTGCCGGTCTCCAGGACTTCGGCGAAGAAACCGCCCTTCCCCTTCTTGCCGCTGCCGCCGTCCTTACCGTCCTTACCGTCGCCGCCGCCGCCGTCACCGTCGCCGCCGACCATGCCGATGACGAAGTCCGCCGCCGTCATGATGCCGGTGATGATCCACGGGAGAGCCGCCGGTGCCAGCCTGGTCGCCTGCTGACCGGAGGCGTCGAGCTTCGCCACCGACGCGGCGATGCGGGCCTGGTCCGCCTGCACCGCGCTCACCGCAGCTCCCCCGCACTGAACCCGCGCCGCGAGTCCCCCTCGGTGGTCGACACCGCCGAGACCGTCCCCGCGGCGGTCTCCAGTCCACGCCGCAGCCGGTCGATGTGCGCCAGACGTACCCGGTGGGCCTTCTCCCGCAGTTCCACCAGGTGCGCCGCCCGGTCCGCCAGCCCCTGACCGTAGCTGGCCGCCGTCCTGCGCGGTGCGGCGGCGGCGACCTCCGCCTTCCTGGAACCCACGGCGACCAGCGCCTCCGCCAACGCCGACTGCGCCGCGCCGTCGTCCACCCCGAGCCTGCCGATATCCGGTGCCACAGAAACCCCCTTCGTCCTCCCGCCACCGTCGGCGCACCGACGGCACGGGTCATCGATCATCCACTTGTCTACAACGTGACAAGAGAGACTCCCCGCCGGCCGGAAAGGTTCCCCGCCCCCTGAGGCACCGAACTACCGGGCCACCGAACTACCGGGACGCCGCGACGCCGCGCAGCAGCATCGACAACCCGAAGGAGAACTCCTCACGCAGGTCGGCGTCGAGGTGGGCGGCGACCCGGGCGGTGGCCGGGAAGCGTGCGTCGGGCGCCGCGCCGGACACAGAGCCGGACTCAGGGCCGGACTCTGAGCCGGACTCCCCCTGTGCCTCCGGCGGGGCGAAGGAGAGCTGGAGGGCGAAACCCACCGTGTAGTGCGCGACGGTGGTGTACGTCCTCGCCGCCACGGACGGGTCGAACCCCGCCTCCAGCAGCCGGGCCACGAACCGTTCCCGCAGCAGTGCGGAGTTCGGCCCGTGGGGAACGTCCGCGGCCAGCAGCGGGACGACACCGGGGTGGCCGGCGAGCGCGGTGAAGATCGCGTCCGCGCCCGCCGCCGAGGCTGCCTGCCAGTCGGCATCCTCAGGAGCGTCCCGCACCTGCGCCACGGCCTCCCCCAGGACGTGGTCGACGATCAGCGCGTCCAGCCCGGGGCGGCCGCCGAGGCGCCGGTAGAGCGTCGCCGTACTCGAACCGAGCCGGGAGGCGACGGTGCGGATGCTGTACTCCGGGCCGTCGGCGTCGTCGAGCAGTTCCAGGCCCGCGGCGACGATGCGGCCCGTCGGCACGGGCGGTCGTCCACGTCCGCCGGCGGGGGCCTCCACCTTCGCCCACCACCTGGGACTTCCCGGCGTCGGCGATGCGTCGGCGTCCATGTGCCCAACCTCCTCTTGACAGGATGCCGCAATACCGACAACACTGTGTTCATTATGACCGATCTCATCCTCATCGTAGGGGCCGGCCCCGTCGGCTCCGCACTCGCGCTCGACCTGACCCGCCGCGGCGTCCCCGTCCACATCGTCGACCGCGCCGACGGCCCCTTCCACGGCTCCCGCGCCAAAGGCGTCCAGCCACGCACCCTGGAGGTCCTCGAGGACCTCGGCGTGCTGGACGCCCTGCTCGCCGGCGCCTCCGCCTACCCCCGGCTCGGCATCCACCTCGGACCACTGACCATCCCGCGCACCATGATCGCCCACCAGCCCGTGACCGAGGACGTCCCGTACCCGGACACCGTGCTCTCACCCCAGTTCCACACCGACCGCGTCCTGCACGACGCCCTGCGCGCCGCGGGGGTCACCGTCGACTACGGCCGCCGCGTGGTCGGCGTCGAGCAGCACGACGACGGCGTGACCACCACCTTCGCCGACGGCGGCACCGTGCACAGCGCCTACGTGGTCGGCGCCGACGGCGGGTCCAGCACGGTGCGCAGGCAGGCCGGCATCGGCTTCACCGGCGACACCGACGAGGACGACCGCATGATCATCGCCGACGTCACGATCCCCGGCCTGCGGCGCAACCGCTGGCACGTGTGGCCCGGCCGCTCCGGACGCTTCCTCGGCGCCTGCCCGCTACCGGACGGCGAGCTCTTCCAGGTCATGCTCCGCCTGCCCGCCGCAACCCCCGTTTCGAACGACCCCGACGCCTTGCAGGCGACGGTGCGCGAGGCACTGGCGGCGAAGAAGCTCACCGTCGACGAGTTCTCCTGGGTCTCGCTGTTCCGCCCGAACATCCGTCTCGCCGAGCACTACCGCGCCGGACGCATCCTGCTCGCCGGCGACGCCGCCCACTGCCACACCCCCGCCGGCGGCCAGGGCCTCAACACCGGCGTGCAGGACGCCTACAACCTCGCCTGGAAACTCGACGAGGTCCTCCACGGTGCCCCGGCATCCCTGCTCGACACCTACGAGGAGGAGCGCCGGCCGGTCGCCGCCCGCGTGCTCAAGATCTCCACGGACCGCTACGACAGCTTCGAGAAGGACGCCCGGGCCGCGACGACCCGTGGCGACGAGGAACGCCAGCTCAAGCTCACCTACCGTGGCTCATCGCTGTGCCCCGAGGGCCCTGACGCCGCCACGGCCGGCGTCCTGCGCGCCGGCGACCGCCTCCCCGACGCTCGTGACGCCCACGGCAGACGGGTCTTCGACCTCACCGCCGGCCCCGGGTTCAGCGTCCTCGCCGTCGGGGTGGACGCGGAGACGCTGGAGCGCCACCGACAGGACGGCTGGCCCGCCGTCCACGAGGTGCCGGCCGGCACCTACGGTGCCCAGTCTCCGACCCTGCTGCTGGTGCGCCCGGACGGCTACATCGGTTACATCGGCACCGCCGACTCCCCCGCCGGCATCGACGACGCGCTACGCCGCATGCGGCGTCCCACCCCCTGACGGCGACGCCCGCGCCTACCCCTCGGCGACGACGACGCCGGCGAGGCGTCCTGCGACGCGTTTGGCCTCGGCGGACGTCGGGGCCTCGACCATCACGCGGTACACCTGCTCGGTGCCGCTGGGGCGCAGCAGCACCCGGCCGGTGTCGCCCAGCTCCGCCTCGGCCTCGGCGATCGCCTCACGCACGACCTCGGAGGTGTGGATGCGCTCCTTCTCCTCCACCGGGACGTTGACCAGGGTCTGGGGCAGCACCGTCATCACGTCCGCCAGCTCGCGCAGCGACTGGCCGGTGTCCGCCATGCGCGCCATGATGCGCAGGCCGGTGAGCGTCCCGTCGCCGGTGGTCGCGTGCGAGGGGATCACGATGTGGCCGGACTGCTCACCACCCAGCGAGAAGTCGTTGGCGTTGAGGTCGGCCAGCACGTAGCGGTCGCCGACCTTGGTACGCCGCAAGGTGATGCCGTGCTCCTTCATCGCCAGGGTCAGGCCCAGGTTCGACATCACCGTGGCCACCAGCGTGTTCCTGCGCAGCTCACCGGACTCCTTCATCGCCACCGCCAGGATCGCCATGATCTGGTCGCCGTCGATGACGTTGCCCTGCGAGTCCACCGCCAGGCAGCGGTCGGCGTCCCCGTCGTGCGAGAGGCCCAGGTCCGCCTGGTGCTCCAGCACAGCCTTCTGGATGACCTCGATGTGGGTCGAACCGCAGTTGTCGTTGATGTTGAAGGAGTTCGGCGAGTTGTGGATCGCCACGACCTCGGCACCGGCGGCCTCGTAGGCCATCGGCGCGGCGAGACTCGCGGCACCGTTGGCGCAGTCCACGACCACGCGGATGCCGTCCAGTGCGCGCGGGGCGGCGTCCTGCAGGTGGAAGAGGTAGCGCTCCAGCGCGTCACCGGACTCCTCGATGACCCGGCCGATCGCCGCGCCGGTGGGGCCGGACTCCTCGAGCTCCAGCGTGGCGCCCTCGATCTCGTCCTCCACCGCGTCGTCGAGCTTGCGCCCGCCGCCGGCGAAGAACTTGATGCCGTTGTCGGGCATCGGGTTGTGCGACGCCGAGATCACCACACCCATGTCCGCGCCGTAGTCGTCGGTGAGGAACGCCACCGCCGGCGTGGGCAGCACGCCCACGTCCAGCACGTCCACCCCCTGCGACGCCATGCCCGCCGACAACGCCGCCGACAGCATCTCGCCGGAGACCCGCGGATCCCGTCCGATCACCGCGGTGGGACGCCGCTGCGACGTCTGCCCGGTCGTCGTCAGCACCCGCGCCGCGGCCGCGCCCAACCGCAGTGCCAGTGGTGCCGTCAGAGACCTGTTGGCGAGGCCCCGAACCCCGTCCGTACCGAAAAGTCTGCTCATGGGGTGCCAGTCTAGACGCTGGCACCGCCACATCCCCTACCGACAGGCGACGCCGCCCCACCCCACACGGTGTGTGGGACGGGGCGGCGTCGGATCATGCAGCGGGACGCTGCACGAGGATCGAGCGAAGACTCCGGGGAATCAGCGCTTCGAGTACTGCGGTGCGCGACGGGCCTTGTGCAGACCGGCCTTCTTGCGCTCCACGGCACGGGCGTCACGGGTGAGGAAGCCGGCCTTCTTGAGCTCGGCCCGCTCCTCCGGGTTGTACTTGTTCAGCGCGCGGGAGATGGCGAGACGCATCGCACCGGCCTGACCGGACGGGCCACCGCCCTTGAGGTTGACCTGGAAGTCGAACTGGTTCTCGCGCTCGAGCAGGACGAGCGGAGCCTTGATCAGCTGCTGGTGCAGCTTGTTCGGGAAGTAGTCCTCCAGGGTGCGACCGTTGCAGGTGAACTGGCCGGAGCCCTGCACCATGCGGATACGGACGACGGCCTCCTTGCGGCGACCGACGGTCTGGATCGGGCCGTCGAAGACGGTGGGGGCGACGACGTCGTCGCCCTCGTCCTCGGAGACCTCGGAGATGGAGTCACCGATGCTGGCGACGAACTCCTCGTTGACGGCGTCAGTGGCGGCGAAGACCTCTTCGTCCACGGACTCGGCCTCGTAGTTCTCGTTGTCGGTCACTGTTCCACCTTCTTGATCTCGTAGGACTCGGGCTGCTGAGCCGCGAAGGGGTGCTCGGCGCCGGCGAAGACGCGGAGCTTCTTGGCGGACTCGCGGTTGAGCCGGTTGTGCGGCATCATGCCGACGATGGCGTCAGCGATGACGCGCTCCGGGTGCAGCTCCATGGAGCGACCCAGGGACATGGTCTTGAGGCCGCCCGGGTAACCGGAGTGACGGTAACGGAACTCGCGGTCCCGCTTGTTGGACGAGATGTGAACCTTGTCCGCGTTGATGATGATGACGTTGTCACCACAGTCGACGTTGGGTGCGTAGATTGCCTTGCCCTTGCCGCGCAGCAGGGAAGCTGCGTGGGTGGCGAGACGACCCAGGACCACGTCTTCGGCGTCGATGACGTACCACTTACGGGTCAGGTCACCGCTCTTCGGGTGGAAAGTAGTCATTTACGACTCCTTGGTCTTCATGGAACTGCCAGCCGGGAGACCCCTCGCCCCGGGCCTTACCCGGGAAGGGTGGTGCCCGCAGCGGCCGGTGGGGACCTGCGGGCCGACCACCGGTGTGCCGTGAAAACGCAGCACGGGTGGTCGCAACCCGACTGAGGTTACCGGACGGGCGCGGCACATCCAAAAGGGACCGCAAACATGAGGCCACCACCGTCACGGGTGTGACGGTGGCGGCCGGGTACCGGGGTTGTGCCGGAAGCCTACGGGGTCAGGCCCAGCTGTTGGCGGCGCTGTTGTTGATCTGGCTCATCCTGGAACCGGCGTTGTCCACCGCGCGGGCGATGGTCTGCAGCACCTGGTTGAGCTCCTCCGCCGCGGCGTCCCACCGCTTCTGCGCAGCCTGATATGCCGTGGCGGACTCTCCCTCCCACTCGGCGACCATGGGGACGATGTCGCCCTTGAGCTGGTCGAGCATGCCGTTGATGTTGCGGTTGGTGGCGTGGACGTCGGCGGACGTCTGGGCGATGCTTGCGAAGTCGTACTGGATCACGGTCCTGCTCCTTGGCGTGTGTGGTGCGTGGTGGATGGTGGCTGGGACGTCAGCGGAAGGCGACGATGTTGTCGTCCTCGACCTGCTGGAAGGCCCGCGCATTGCCGCGGATGTTCTCCGAGATGCCGTCCAGCGACAGCCGCAGCTCCCGGGCGGAGTCGTTCCACCGGGCCATGAGCTGCATGAAGGCGGCCTGCGCCTCGCCCTTCCACACCCCCGCGACACCGTCGACCGTGCCCTGCAGGCGCGTGAGCTCCGCCTGCACCTGACCGTTGACGGTGTCGACCTTGCCTGCCGTGGACTGCATGACCTCGGTGGTCGTTCTGAAACTCATTGGGTCCCTCCCCTTTGTGTCGAGTGCTCTGATCGGTGCCCTCCTGCAGCCCTTGCACGGGCCGCACGGAAGGGACGTCACCGTAGAGAGACTCACCTGGCGCCCGAAAGGTTCCCCTGTCCCCGACCCCCGTCGCGACGCCGCGCGGGACCTACTCCAGCAGCGTGCGGTAGGCCGTCGAGATGTGCTCGGCCACCAGCTCCCCGGCCCCGTCCACGTCTCCGGCCTCGACCGCGGCGAGGATGCCCTTGTGCTGGGTCCGCAGCGTGCCCGCCACGGTCTCCCAGTCGCCCTGCCCGCGGAAGCCACGCAGGATCGGTGCGCGCAGCGACTCGCGGATCGCCTGGGTCATGTCGGCGAAGAGCCGGTTGCCCGCCCCGTGGGCGAGGGCGACGTGGAAGCGGGTGTCGGCGTCGTTGAACTCCTCGCGGCTCACCCCGGGCCGGTCCATCTCCGCCACGGCGGCGCGCATGCCCGCCAGGGCGTCCTCGTCCTGCTCGGCGGCGGAGAGCCGCGCGCTCTCGACCTCCAGGATCGTGCGGGTCTGGACCACCTCCTCGAGACCGAAGTTGGACAGCGCCACGTGCAGGCGCAGGAAGCGTGACAGCGCCTCGGACGGCATCGCGGCGATGAACGTCCCGGCCTTGTGCCCGGAGCCCACGTTCGACTCCAGCACCCCCTGCCCCTCCAGGACCCGGATGGCCTCGCGCACGGCGGCCCTGCTGACCTGCAGTTGTTCGGACAGGGTGCGTTCAGCAGGAAGCAGGTCGCCGACGTGCAGGGTGCCGGAGAGAATCTCGTTCTCGATGGCGTCGACGACCATCTGGTGGGTCCTGATGCGAGGGACCGGTGCCCAGGCGGGTTCGTCAGTCATGACCATTTTTTACCACGCCACACCAACCCGGGGGGCGTGAAGGAAGAAGTCTTGACTCCAAAACTGGATGTGCCCTAGGCTGTGGTCGGACCACTGATGTGGTCTGAGTCACCGGACCGTAGGGTGGCGCCACCGTCACACCCCAGACACACTTCGAGGACCCCATGAGCTCCACGTACCTACCCGACCTCGCGCCGGTCGCGGACAACCTCTTCCTCTCGTCACTCGTGGCCCTACTGCCACTGGCGACCGTCTTCGTCACCCTCGGCGTGCTGCGCTGGCGTGCCCACTGGGCCGGGCTCAGCGCCCTGGCCGTGTCCCTGGTCATCGCCGTCGCCGTGTACGGCATGCCCGTGCACCTGGCCGGGCTCTCGGCCACCCAGGGTGCGGTCTTCGGCCTGTTCCCAATCATGTGGATCGTGGTCGCGGCGATCTGGTTCTACGAACTCACCGTGCGTTCCGGACGCTTCCTCGACCTGCGCGCGGTGATCGACCGCATCTCCGACGACCCGCGTGTGCAGGCCATCCTCATCGCGTTCTGCTTCGGCGGCATGCTCGAGGCCCTCGCCGGTTTCGGCGCCCCGCTGGCGATCACCGGCGTGATGCTGCTCGCCGTCGGCTTCGCACGCATGCGTGCGGCCGTCGCCGTGCTCATCGCCAACACCGCCCCGGTGGCCTTCGGCGCGATCGCCACCCCGATCATCACCGCCGGCGCGCTGACCGGCATCGACTACGAGCACATCGGTGCCATCGTCGGACGCCAGACCCCGTTCATCGCCGTGTTCGTCCCCCTGTTCCTCTGCCTGCTGGTGGACGGGAAGAAGGGACTGAAGCAGTGCTGGCCGATCGCCCTGGTCATCGGCGCGGTCTTCGCGGTGGTCCAGTTCATCTCCTCCAACTACATCTCCGTGGAGCTCACCGACATCATCTCCGCGCTCGCCGGCCTCGCCGTCGCCGTGGTCATGCTGCAGTTCTGGCGCCCGGCGGGCACCGCCGAGGCGCGGGAGCGGCTGCTCACCGAACGTCGTGAGGAGGAGGAGAACGGCGAGGTGCAGGACGTCACGAGCACCGACAACGCCCACGCCGCGGCCGCCGGCGGCGCCGAGGTGGTCACCCGCGAACTGACGACCTCGCGCATCCTGATGGCACTGTTCCCCTACCTGCTGGTCATCGTGATCTTCTCGGTGGCCAAGCTGTGGGACCCGGTCGTCGACTTCCTGGCCTCCACCGACGTGTCGATCCCGTGGCCGGGCCTGGACGGCAACGTGCTCACCGCCGACGGCTCGGTCTCCTCCTCCACCGTCTACGGCTTCCCGTGGCTGTCCTCACCGGGCACCCTGCTGATGATCACCGGCGTGATCGTGGCCGCGGTGTACCGGGTCTCCCCGAAGGTCGCCGTGCAGGCGTACTGGGAGAACCTGGTGAAGATGCGGTTCTCGATCCTCACCGTCGCCGCCGTCCTGTCACTGGCGTACGTGATGAACCAGTCCGGCCAGACGATCACCATCGGCCACTGGATCGCCGGTGCCGGCGCCGCCTTCGCCTTCTTCGCGCCCTTCCTGGGCTGGCTGGGCACCGCAGTCACCGGATCGGACACCAGCGCCAACGCCCTGTTCGCCACCCTGCAGCAGACCGCGGCGAACCAGGCCGGCCTGGACCCGGCACTGATGGTGGCGTCCAACACCTCCGGCGGTGTCGTGGCCAAGCTCGTCAGCCCGCAGAACCTGACGATCGTCGCCACCGCGGTGGGCCTGGCCGGCCGCGAGTCGGAGATCCTGCGCAAGGTCATGTGGTGGAGCATCGGCATGCTCGCGGCCATCTGCCTGATCAACGGACTGCAGGCCACCGTCCTGGATTGGATGATCCCGTAGCGAGTACGCTCGAAAACGGACCCTGTGGTCCGACCTCATAGGACCCATAACAAACCACACACACCCATCACGAAGGAGAACACCATGGTCAAGCGCCAACTCCCCCACCCCGCCGAGATCCTCGAACTCATGCAGTTCAAGAAGCCCGAGCTCAACGCGAAGAAGCGTCGCCTGGACTCCGCCCTCACCATCTACGACCTGCGCAAGATCGCCAAGCGGCGCACCCCGGCCTCCGCCTTCGACTACACCGACGGTGCCGCCGAGGAGGAGATCTCCATCGCACGCGCCCGCCAGGCCTTCGAGGACGTCGAGTTCCACCCGTCCATCCTCAAGGACGCCTCGCAGATCGACACCACCGCCAGCATCCACGGCGGCACCTCCGCCCTGCCCTTCGGTATCGCACCCACCGGCTTCACCCGCCTGATGCAGACCGAGGGCGAGGTCGCCGGCGCCGGCGCCGCGGCCGCCGCCGGCATCCCCTTCAGCCTCTCCACCCTGGGCACCACCTCCATCGAGGACGTCAAGGCCACCAACCCGCACGGCCGCAACTGGTTCCAGCTCTACGTGATGAAGGACCGCGACATCTCCTACGGGCTCGTCGAGCGCGCCGCCAAGGCCGGCTTCGACACCCTGTTCTTCACCGTCGACACCCCGGTCGCCGGCAACCGCATGCGCGACACCCGCCACGGCTTCTCCATCCCGCCGCAGCTCACCGCCAAGACGGTGCTCGACGCCATCCCGCGCCCCTGGTGGTGGATCGACTTCCTGACCACCCCGCCGCTGGAGTTCGCCTCCCTGACCTCCACCGGCGGCACCGTCGGCGAGATGCTCGACTCCGCGATGGACCCCACCATCAACTACAAGGACCTCGAGATCATCCGCGAGATGTGGCCCGGCAAGATCTCCGTCAAGGGCGTGCAGAACGTGGAGGACGCCAAGACCCTCGCCGACCTCGGCGTCGACTCCGTGGTGCTGTCCAACCACGGCGGACGCCAGCTCGACCGCGCACCCGTACCCTTCCAGCTGCTGCCCGAGGTCGTCCGCGAGGTCGGCGGCGACATGGAGATCCTCGTCGACACCGGCATCATGAACGGTGCCGACATCGTGGCCGCCATGGCCCTCGGCGCCGACTTCACCCTCGTCGGCCGCGCCTACCTCTACGGCCTGATGGCCGGCGGACGCGAGGGCGTGGACCGCACGATCAGCATCCTGCGCTCCCAGATCGAGCGCACCATGAAGCTGCTGCAGGTCACCAGCCTCGAGGAGCTCGGCCCGCAGCACGTCACCCAGCTGTCGCGCTTCAACCGGATCGACCCGTCGCTCAGCTCACTCGGCAAGTAGCACCCGGGCGGTCGCGCCGAACCGGTCGCACACCGCCTGCCGGTCCTCGGTGAGGTCACGGTACTGGCAGCCGACGGACACCTGGTGACCGTCGACCAGCCGGACGCGCCACGACGTCGTCGAGTCCGGGAAGTGCTCCTCGTAGGACACCGGCGACCGGTTCGTCACCACCACGTCGTCGGCGCCGTCGAGGGCGCGCAGCATCGCGGTGTCCAGCTCCCCCTGCGTCCCGATGGGCGTCGGCGTCGCGGCGAGGAGCACCCGCATCCCGGCGTCCCCCGAGGTCCAGATGTCGCGCTCGGCGGTGCTCTCGGTGACCTCCCAGCCGGGGACGTCCACCGTCACCTGCGGTGCGTCCGGGTGGTCGGCGTACTCCATCTCACCACCGGAGCTCATCTCCCGCCACGCCTCCGCCTCCGGCTCCTCCACTGTGCCGGACGCATCGGACGCCCCGGACGCCTCAGGCGGTGCGGCGTCCGGCGTCTGTGTTGCGGCCTGGGCCGTCTCCGCCGGGTCCGCGACGTCGGCCGCGCCGCCGCCCACGACACCGGTAGATACCAGCGCGATTGTGGTCACGGCGGCCACTGCGGTCGCCCCCACCGCCGACAACACGAGCCCCCGACGCCGCGGGACGTCCTGCACCGGTTCCGGCTCCGGCGGGGCGGGGTCCTCGAGTTCGGCGCGCGCCGCCGCCAGGTCACCGGCCAGGCGCAGGGCCGGGCCCACGTCCACCGTGCGGGCACGCAGCCCGCTGATCCGCAGGTACGCCGCCGTGGCCTCCTTGTCCGGCCCGACGACCAGCACGTCCGACACCTGCGCACCGATCCCCCAGGGGAAGACCGTGCGCGGCACCACCGGGTTGGCGCTGGTGAGTTCCGGGTCCACCGCCCGGGCCTCCAGCACCTCCTCCACCAGCTCACGGACAGACTCCAACCGCCGCAGTGGTACACCCGAGCCACGGAACACCGGGCTCGCGTCCCCTGTGTCCGCTGTGTCCTCTATATCTTCGCCACGGACCTCCAGCCCGCTGAGGAGGTCCGTCACGCACAGACCGTTGACCAGCACCCCGGACTCCGTGAGCGCCACCGCGTCGGCCACCATCGTCGTGCTCATACCCGCACCCCCGCCTTCTCCGTGTCTGCGTTCTCCGTGTCCACCGTCGCGACCTGCACGTCCTCCGCGACGTCCTGCACCAGCACGCCGCGTCCCGGCGACCGGGACGTGAGCACCTGCCCGGCGACCGGGCCGTCCTCCCGCGGTGCCGAGAGCACCAGCCAACCGGTCAGGTCACGGATCCCCTGCATCAACGGGGTGTAGGCGCTGCGGCCCATCATCGCGCTGCGTCGGGCCGTGACCAGGTGCAGGCCGATGTCCGCGGCGTGCGGCAGCAACGGCACCAGCAGGTCCACCGCCGCGGCCAGGTCGGCCGACTGGTCGAGGTCGTCGACCACGATCACCCGCCGCGTCCCGCTCCACCAGCTACGGTCACGCAACTGTGCGGCGGTGAGCTCGGCGTCCTCCCCCGGCACCCGTGCTTTCAGCTCCTCGACCCAGCCGGTCAGCGCACGCAGGAACCCCGCGGCCGGACGGTACCCCGGCACGCCGAGCAGCCCACGGCGCACGTCCGTGGCCAGCACCTCCACACCCTCCCGGCGCGAGGACGCCCAGGCGACGGTGCGCAGCGCGGTCGTGGCCCCGGCGCGCGCCTGCCCCACCACCGTGAGGTGCGGGAACGCCTCCGGATCCCAGTGGACCGTGGACAGGGTCCGCCCGCCCATGCCGAGGGCCACCAGGTCACCGGAGACCTCCTCCAGCTCATCGACGCAGACCTGCGAGGGCAGGACGCGCAGGGTGCGGTCCTGTTCCCCACGCGCCACGCTGACCTTGCGCGCGTGCTCCACGTCCTGGGCGTCGGAGTAGGCGACCTGCAGGTGCTTGCCACCCGGGGAGACCCCGCGTCCCGGGTGGTCGGGCAGGGTGCGTTGGGCGTCGCGGAACTGCGACTCGGCGGGTGTCAGGCGCAGCTCCACCGCACCGGTGAGCAGGTCACGCAGGGCGGGACGGAACGTCCAGCGCAGGGAGGTGACCACCACGTGCACCCCGCGCTGCATCCCGCCGGCGACCAGCGACGCCAGGCGCCGGTCGTCGTCGCCGGAGGGGTCGAGGGCTTCGAGACCGTCGACGACCAGCACGCGGTGCGTTGCACCACCCGTAGCGTCCTGCCCGAGCTCGTCGAGGACCCGGCCCAGCAGGTCCACCCCCACCACCGCGGCGACCTGCGGTAGGCGCGCCAGGTCGCGCAGCCCGCCACCGGGGTCCACCACGTACACCGCCACGCCCGGGGAGCTCAACGCCAGGCCCAGCACCAGCGACCGCACCAGCGTCGTCTTGCCGGTGCCGGGCTGGCCGACCACCGCCCAGTGGCGTCGGCGCAGGTCCAGCACGCACGGACGCTGCACCCCGTCGAAGGGCAGGTCCTCCAGGCCCAGGTGAACGGTGAGCGCGTCGGCACGGGTGTCCCCTGCACCCATCACGGCACTGGCCGGCAGCAGCTCCGGCAGGGGCTCCAACCAGATCGGGTTACGGTTCGGCCCCGCCAACCGGTCGACGACCAGCTCCATCGTGGTTCCCGCCGCCTCCGGCTCCACGCCCAGCTCGCGCACCAGCCGGGAGTCCAGCGGCACCTCGGGGCCGGAGACGTACGCCGACTGGAAACGCACCTGGCCGGTGGACCCCAGGCCCGCCGAACTCAGGATCGCCGCACCAGGGGCCGAGGGCAGTTCATAGGCCGCCGTGGACCCGATGAGCTGGCGTGACTCCGAGGCGGAGAACGTACGTAGGGCGATACGGTACGACAGGTGCGACTCCAGGCCGCGCAGCCGGCCCTCCTCCAGCCGCTGGCTGGCGAGCAGCAGGTGGATCTGCAGGCTGCGGCCGAGACGTCCGATCGCGGCGAAGACCTCGGCGAACTCCGGGCGGGCGTGCAGCAGCTCGGAGAACTCGTCGACGATGATGAACAACGCCGGCATCTCCCCGGGATGGACCTGGTTGTACTGCGCGGCCGTCGCCATGCCCGCGGCGTGCCGTTTCTCCTGCCGACGGTGCAGCTCGCCGAGTAGAGAGTCCTGCATCCGGTCGACCAGCACCGCCTCGTCGGAGAGGTTCGTGATCACCGCCGAGGTATGCGGCAGCCGCTCCATGCCGGCGAAGGCAGCACCACCCTTGAAGTCCACCAGCACGAAGTTCAGTTCCTCCGGGGAGTGCCGGTGGGCGAAGCTGGTGACCACGGAACGCAGGAACTCGGATTTTCCGCTGCCGGTGGCCCCGATGCACAGCCCGTGCGGACCGATGCCGCCCTTCGCCGCCTCCCGGATGTCCAGGTGCACCGGAGCCGGGGAGAACCCGACCGCCGCGCGCAGTCCGCCGCCCGGCACGTCCAGCACCGAGCGGGACGCCCGGGAGGAGGTCCGCGACCGGCACAGGGCGGCGAGTTCCACGTCGCTGAGCTCGTCGGCGGTGGCGAAGGGACGCCACCCGTCGACCGTCCACGCCGCCAGGACGCCGTCCTGCGCGTGGAGCAGCAGCCCGCCGTCCGCGGCGGCGTCCTGCCACCCGGCCGCCACCGACGCCGGGTCGGCGAGCACCGTGACCGAGCCCGCCCCCGACGTCACCGCAGGTGGCGCAGCATCCCGACCCACGTGGCGGAAGCGCACGTGCAAGGTGCCGTCCTCCGCGGACAGCCACCTGTCGTGCGGTCCGGAGACCCGCACCGCCGGGTCGTCCTGCATCACCGCCTGCCCCTGCATCGCGTTGACCAGCCCGCCCGCGCCGTCGCCGGTGACCACCACGCAGTCGAACTCGCGCAGGTCCACCGCCACCGGCGCCTCGATGGTGGCGTAGGTGCGCGCCAGGTCGCGCAACGTGGTCGCGCACACCGGTTCCAGGTCCTCCGGCGGGGCGTCGACCGGGATCTCCAGCGGGTCGTCCGGCGCCTGCACCGCCGTGCCGATACGCACCACCCCGGGCTCGGCACGCTGGGCCGTGCCCTCGGATTCTGCCGTGCCGGGAGTACCGTCCTCCGTCACGCGCGTCCACAGCGCGCGCGGGTCCGGGTGCGTGACCGCCATGCGCGCCCACTGCTCCCGGCGCGCCCGGTGCAACGAGTCCGACAGGGCGTCCAGGTGCCGGTGGAAACCCCGGCGGACCTCGTCGACGTCCTGCCCGCCCGGGCTGATCATCATCGCCAGGCTGCTGAGCATCATTAAGGGAAAAATGAAGGACATGGGCGAGCGGCCCATCCCCGAGAGCACCATCGCGGCGACCATGCCCACCACCGCGACGACCATCACCACGGGCATGAGGATCCGGACGAACGGCTGCTTGCTCTTCGGCAACGTCGGTGGTGCCTGCGACTTCATCTGCGAAAATCCCCTCGCGTCCCCCTGCCACGCCCCCTGCGCGACAGCTGTCGGAACATCACTGTACACTCTCGAAGCATCCGACCGTGGCCGTCGGGGACACGTCAGGGGGACGTGACCGGCCGCGGGACTCAGGAAAGTACAGAACCGGGGAACCACACCACCCATGATCGCCGTGAGCATCACCGTCGCACGCGAGCGCACCGTGGAGGCCACCGTGGCCGACACCGTGCCCGTCGCCGAACTCGTCCCACACCTGGTCGACGCCTCCCCCGGGGAGGTCTGGCGCTTGTCCGGCCCGCTCGGCGTGCTGCGCCCGGAGGACTCCCTGGCGCAGTCCGGGGTCCGCCCCGGCGAACGCCTCACCCTCGACAAGGACGCGCTGCCCGCCCCGCCGGTCGACGACGTCGGACGCCTCAGCGCGCCCGTGGCGTCCTCCCCGGCGGTGTGGGTCGCCGCGCTGCTCACCGCCACGGTGTGCTCCCTCGTGTGGGCGCCGCTGTGGGCCCCCGAGGAGCACGTGCGCTGGCACCCCGCCGACGTCAGCGACCTCGCCGTGGCACTGCTCGCCGGGGACGTCGCCGGACGCGGCGGCGCGCTGGCGGTGTGCGCGGTGCTGCTGCTCGCCACGCTCGCCGCGGCCGCCGGTTCCCTGGTGGACCGGCGTTTCGTACCGGTGGCGGCGGTCCTCGGCTTCGGGCTCGGACTGCAGGTCAACATTCTGACGGCCTGCGTTTTCGCCGCGATGTCGGTGTGGCGCCCCGGGGTTGTGCGCACCGTGACCGTGGGCCTGGCGCTGGCCGCCGCGGTCAACGTGAGCCCGGGGCTGACCACGCTGGTGGCCGTGGTGGCGTTGACCTTCTCCGGGCAGCTCGCCGTGGGCCTGGCCGGCATCACCCTGCCGCGGGTGCCGGCGACCGGGCTCTTCGCCGCCGCCGCGCAGGAGGGCGGAGCCAGCGGGGTCGCCGGGGCCACCGACAGCCCTGCCGACCGTTCCGACCGGGCCGCCCGGGCGCTGCGCCTGCACCCCGCCATCGTGGTGACCTGCTGTGTGGTCATCCTCGCCGGTGCCGTCCAGCTCCTGCCCCTTCACGGCGAGGCGAGCTTGTGGACGCTGGCCGCGCTGCTCGCCGTCGCCGTGACCGGCCTGTCCGCGCGCGCCACCCGCCCGGTGCACACGGTGACCGTCACCGTCACCGCCGTGCTCCTGCTTCTCTGGGTGGTGCTGCAGCTGCCCGCACCGTGGTCGCTGCTGGCCCTGGCGCCGGTGGCCCTGCCGGCGGTGCGGATCACCTCCCCGCTGGCCGGACGCGTCCTCGACGTGCTGGAGACCGTGGCCTTCACCGTCTCCGTCCCACTGCTGATCAGCACCACCGGTGTCTTCGAGGTGCTGCGGGGTATCGGATGAGCCCGATACGGCAGCGTGTACGGGCGGCGGTGCTGGTGCCGCTGGCCCTGCTCGTGGCGTCCGGCGCGGTGGTGCTGCCACCGGCCCAGGCGCAGCAACGCTGCGATGAGCCGCTCGTCGGCGACGTCCTGCCCGTCGACGTCGCCCTGCCGCACGACCTGTCCACCGGGCACGACGTGGGGGTCGCCGTGGTGGACACCGGGGCCTCCGCCCCCGGCGTGGTCACCGAGCGCCCCGGCGACCGGGACCACTGCCTGCTGCAAGGCACCGCGGTGACCGGGGTGCTGCGCACCGTCGCCCCGGGGGCACGCGTGGTCTCCGTACGCCAGGGCGACGGGTCGAACACCACCGTCGCCGACCTCGTCGACGCACTCGACCGTGCCCGCACCACCGCCTCCGAACACGGGGTGCGGATCCTCAACGTCTCCGTGGTGGCCTGCGAGGACACCGCCGAACTACGCCGTGCCGTCGACGCCGTGGAACGCGAGGGGCTGCTGCTCGTCGCCGCCGCCGGCAACGCCGGACAGTGCCGGGACGACCAGGTCCCCTACCCCGCCGCGCTGCCCGGTGTACTCACCGTGGGCGGGGTCGACGCGCGGGAACCGGATACCGATCCCGGCACCGACCCCGACGCCGGACGACGCCCCGCCGACTACTCCGTGCCCGGCGAGTGGGTGGACCTGCACGCACCGGGCGGTCCGGTGTCGGCGACGCTGCAGACCGACGGCACCGACAGGACGATCGTCGGCGACCCCGCCCCGTTCTCCGGCACCAGTTTCGCCTCACCCGTGGTCGCGGGTACGGCCGCCCTGGTGTGGCAGCTGCGCCCGGAACTCTCCGCCGCCGAGGTGCGCGCCCTGCTCGTCGACACCGCCGAGCAGGGTGTGGTGCCGGTGGTCTCCCCGGTGGCGGCGGTGGGCGCGGTACTGGACCGGGCGGGTTCCGCAGAAATCGCAGGGCACGCTGAAGCCGCCGCGCACTACGAGATGCCCGCCGAGGTCTCCGTGGTGCGTGCCGTCGACGTCCCGGCGGACCTGCGGGTTCCCCTGGCGTTGGCGGGGGTCGTGGCGGTGGCGATATTGACCGCGTTAATCCTTCGGGTCCGCCGCTAGCGACCGGTGAGGGTGCGGCTCGCCCGCTCCTCGGAGAGCACCCCGCCGTCCGGCAGTCCCTCCAGCACCCGGAACGGCACCTGCGCCAGGTCCCCGACACCGGAACCATCCTCACCCTCCACCAGCCCCAGCACCCGCAGGTCCTCGGCGGCCGTCACCTGGTAGCGCACCCCGGATTCGGCGACGAGCACGTAGCCACGCTCGGTAAGCAGGGCGGAGGTGCCCCGCGGGCCCACGAAGTGCGAGCCCGGCTGCGGGGCGTCGCGCTCGAGATCATCGATCGCCACAACGTGGTCACCGATGCACACCTCCCCCACCGTCACCCCATCCACCAGGTCCAGCTCCACCGGCACATGCGACAGGGCCGACAGCCCGGTGACCTCCGGTCGCGACAGCACCACCGACAACGGTTCGCTGGCCTGGTGCGGCACCAGGGCCTCCACGATCGCCCGGCGCGCACCGGTGACCTCGGCGACACCGTCCTGCCCGGTGAGGAAGACCCGGTCGCCGGCGGCGACGGCGTGCCGCAACGAGCCCAACGCCACGTCCGGCCCCCGGTCCAGGACCTCCAGCACGTCCTGGCTCACCGGAACCGGGGCCACCCCCAGGGCCCGGGCCAGCACCGGGCCGTCCGGCAGCAGCAACCGTCGTCCGTCCACCGCCAGCCACGTGCCGGACGGTGCGGCAAGCACCGCCGCCCCGGCGTCCGGCAACGCGGGTGCGGCGACCACCCCGTCGGCGCAACGCGCCCAGGACACCACGGGGGCGGGCACCAGGCCCGGGGCGTCCGGCACGCCGAGCGTGGGCCCGGTACCGAAGGACGCCAACTGCCCCGACGTCGAGGAGGTCACCTCCTCGGGTGCACCGAGCAGCAGGCGGGCGGAGGCGACGTTGGTCACCGGGTGGAAGTCGGTGCCGATGCGCACGTGCAGGGTGCCGGCCTCGTCGGCGACGATGCCGGCGTCGTCGATGGACGGCTGGGGCCGCAGCATCGCCACCAGCAGGATCCCGCCGGTGACCAGCAGGGTGAGCAGCATCCCCACCCCCACCGCCCGACGCTGCGTGCGCAACGGGTCCTGCGCCATACGCGCATCCCCGGTGACCAGTGCCAATTCGGCGCGTCGCAGCAGGAACGAGTAACCGGACACCTGCAGACCTGTGGTCCTCATGAAAGACTTCCCCCTGTTGTTTCCCCCGGCACACTGTGCCTATGCTTGCGGATGGTACATCATCGGGTGCGCCGGGGCAGGGGAAACCGAGGGGGAGTTCATGGGCAGGTTTATGGCTGCGGTGCGGTGGTACCACCGGCAGGTGCACGGCGGAGCCGCGGCCGGTGAGGGCGAGCGGGTGTGGTTCCGCGTGCACGTGCCGCACACACGGACCTGGGGCGGGGCACACGTCGACCCCGTGGCGCTGGACGCCCCGCTGCTCGAGAGCCTCGCCGCGGGCCTGCGGGTGGACGCCGGGCTGCTGGCGACCGCGGTGGCCCCGTCGCCGCGGGCGTCCTCCCCGCTGGAGCGTTCCTACGTGGGCCTGGCGTCGCTGCTGCGTATCCCTGGGCATTGCCTTGTCGGCGTGCCTGCCGAGGCGGCCGAGCGGATGCCGTGGGCGGCGGCGGGCTGTGGGCTGCTGGCCTCCCGGTTGCCCGATCTACCTGCGGCGGCGACGATGCGCAGCGGGCTGCAGGCCGGCCCGCTGCCCGGCTGGATGGTGGGCACGGACGTGTACGGGGCGCCGGTGGTGCTGCACCTGCCGCCGGGGACCACGGTACTGCTGCGCGGGCGGGACGCCGCGACGGTCGCGCGCACCGTCGCGCCGTCCGGCCGCGTCCCGGGGCAGGACGCGGCGCTGGTCGAGTCGGCCGAGGCGTGGCGCGCCGCGTGGCATCCGCAGCGCTGCCGCGTGGTGGTGCAGGACGGGGAGTTGGACGAGCTTCTCGCGGATGTGGTGGCGGACGTGGTGGTCGACCTCGACGCCGGGACGCTGACGTCGGCCGACGTCACTGTCGAGGTGACCGCTCTGCCGCTCCGGGCGCCCCGCTAACCTGGGGGCCGTGAAGAGACTCGTCGCGGGCATGGAGCGCCACCAGATCGCCCTGTACCTGCTCGCCATCCTTGTCGGCGGTGTCGTCGGCATGGTGGCAGGGTCCGGTACCGCCGGGGCGGCCGGGCACCTGGTGAACCCGGTGCTGGGTCTGCTGCTCTACGTGACGTTCCTGGGCATCCCGCTGCGCCGGGCATTGTCCACCCTGCGCGACCTGCGCTTCCTGGCCACGGTGGCCATGGTGAACTTCGTGGCCGTGCCGTTGGTGGTGTGGCTGCTGACCCGGCCCATCGCCGGGGACGAGGTGCTGCTCGTCGGGGTGCTGTTCGTGCTGCTGGCCCCGTGCATCGACTACGTGATCGTGTTCACCGGGCTGGCCGGTGGCGCGGCAGACCGGCTGCTCGCCGCCGCTCCGCTGCTCATGGCCGCCCAGATGCTGCTGCTGCCGGTGTACCTGTGGGCCTTCCTCGGCTCCGAGGTCCTGGGAGGGTTCGACGCCGGCCCCTTCGTCGAGGCGTTCGTGGTGCTCATCGTGCTGCCGCTGTGCGCCGCCGCCGCGACCCAGGCGATCCCCGGGCGGGCGGGGGACGCCGTGCGCGAGGTGATGGCCGGGCTCATGGTCCCGCTGATGATGCTGACCCTGGCGCTGGTGGTGGCATCACAGATCGCCGGGGTGGACCGGCAACTCTCGTGGCTGGTGCAGGTCGTGCCGGTGTACGTGGCGTTCGTGGTGGTGATGACGGCGCTGGGCTGGCTCGCCGGACGCCCCTGCGCCGGGACGCCGGGCGCGCTGGACGTGCCGGCGCGTCGGGCGGTGGTGTTCACCGGGGTGACCCGCAACTCGCTGGTCGTGCTGCCGCTGGTGCTGGCCCTGCCCGCCGGCTACGAACTCGCCCCGCTGGTGGTGGTCACCCAGACGCTCGTCGAACTGGTGGCGATGGTGGTGCTGGTCAGGACGGTTCCGCTGATGATCCCGTCGCGTCCGACGGCGCGTCCACCGGTGCCCGCCGGTCACGGGTGACGGCCACGCGGGCCGCCATCTCGTCCTGCGGCGGGTACTGGACCTCCACGAGGTTCAGCCCGCACGCTGGGGCCACGGCCACCGCCGAACTGCGGGAACGCTCGTCGAGCAGCCCGCGGGTGAATGCCTCGTCGCGGCGCCCCTCCCCCACGCTCAACACCGCGCCCACCAGGGAGCGCACCATCGACCAGCAGAAGGCGTCCGCCACGACCGTCGCCTCGTAGGTCTGCGGTTCGGCGACGGTGGACACGTCACGCCAGGTGAACTCCTGGAGTTCGCGCACCGTGGTGGCGTTGGGCCGGTACTTGCAGAAGGCGGCGAAGTCGTGCAGGCCGACTAGGACGTCCGACGCGGTCTGCACCGCGGCGAGGTCGACGTCGCGCCGCCAGGTGGCGGTGTCGCGGGCGCGCACCGGCAGCACCCCGGCGTCCGCGGTGGTCACCCGGTAGCGGTAGCGCCGCGACAGCGCGGAGAACCGCGCGTCGAAACCCTCCGGTGCGGCCGTGGCACCGTGCAGGCGGATGTCCGTCGGGAGCATCCGCGACAGCCGACGCACCAGCGCCTCCGGTCGGTCCAGCGAGCGTTGCTCGAACGCGGAGGACGGCAGGTCGACGTGCGCGACCTGCCCGTCGGCGTGAACGCCGGCGTCGGTGCGTCCGGCGACGACGAGCTCCACCGGTTCCCGCACGACCAGCGACAGGGCGTCCTCCAGCACACCGGCGACGGTCCGCAGACCCTCCTGCGGACCCTTCTGGCGCGCCCAGCCGTGGAAGTCCGTGCCGTCGTAGGCGACGTCGAGCCGGACGCGGACCTGCCCGGTCATGAATCCTCCTGGGTGGTGTTGCCGTCGCGGTCGTCATGTCGGCGCCGGCCCCAGCCGCTCGCCCGGGAACCGGACAGTCCGGCGAAGCCCGGGTAACGGCGCTGGTTGTGGCCGGGGGCGGAGTCCGGGAACTCGAGGGCCTCGAACTCGGCCGTCTCAGCCATCTCGGCCACGCGACGGCTCTCCTGGTCGCCCGCCCCGCCGAGGGAGTACATGCACACCCCGATGATCATCAACCAGACCGTCAACGTGTCGAAGGCCAGCCGCTCGTAGGCGCCCGGCATACCGCGCGGCCCGAGCAGCAGCAACGCCAGCAGGCCCACCACCGAGGCGGTGAGCATCAGGCGGGTGATCGGCAGGTAGCCGCCGTAGATCAACGGGTGCGGGCCGCGTCCCCCCGCGGTGCGGGCCGTCCCGACACCGGTGAGGAAGGCCATGAACGCCCACATCAGGATCGCGTAGAACAACATGGACAGGTCGTGGATCGCCGCGGACACGTCGTAGGGGAACAAGCCCGCCAGCATGTACATCGCGCCGGCGCCGCCGATGAGCACCGCTGACATGCGCACCGAGCGGTGCCTCTCCGACCCGGCGGCGATCCACATCACCCCGGCGGCGACGACGATGAGGAACCCCGCGGCCACGTAGGACACGTTGGTGACCAGGTAGGCGGGGTTGCAGACGTACCGGGTGCCCAGGTTGTCGCGCAGCACCTGGCATTCGGTGACGGTGTAGTCGCCGAGCCGGTTGTCCGTGAAGGAGTACAGGCCACGCCAGCTCAGCAGGGCGGCGATGTGGCCGAACCCGGTGGCGAGACCGCTGAGGATCAGCAGCACGCCGGAAAGTCGGTAGGTCAACACAGGGCATGACTCTACCAAGGAGAACGCCGGGAACCACGTTCACGACTGCACATGCAACAACGCCCGCCCTCACCGTTTCACGGTGGGGACGGGCGTGGTCGGTTTCCGCGGGTGCGGAGAGTACCGGGGACTTACTTCTCCTCGGTGGACTCCTCAGCCTCTGCAGCCTCGTCGGCGGCAGCGGCGTCGGTGGCCTCGTCGGCCTCGACGACCGGTGCGTCCTCGGAGACCGGGGTCTCCTCGGCGGCCTTGGAGGCGGCCGCGCGGGTGGCGCGGGTCGCCTCGGAGGAGGCGAGCTCCTCGAGGACCAGGGAGATCTGGCTCATCGGAGCGTTGTCACCCTTACGGTTCTCGAGCTTGATGATGCGGGTGTAACCACCGTTACGGCCCTCGAACTTCGGCGCGAGCTCGTTGAACAGGTAGGCGACGACCTCCTTGTCCGTGATGAGCTTCAGCACGTTACGACGGTCGGCGACGGTACCCTTCTTCGCCTTCGTGATGATCTTCTCGACGTACGGGCGCAGCAGCTTGGCCTTCGCGTCCGTGGTCTTGATGGCGCCGTGCTCGATGAGCTGAGCTGCCAGGTTGGCGAGGATCTTCTTCTGGTGGGAAGCAGATCCGCCGAGGCGGGCACCCTTCTTCGGGGTAGGCATAACTTCTCCTCGTGTGTTTCTCTAGTCAGACTGTGTCAAGCGCGGTGTCGGCGAACCACCGGTGTCCCACACAGCACAGCCGACGGCGGTTCCCGAAACGAGTTGCTACTCTGCGATGTCTTCGCCCTCGGTGTCGACGAATTCGCCGGACTCCGGGTCGTAGCCCTCAATGTCGTTGATGTCGAAGCCCTCGGGCGCGTCCTTGAGACCCAGGCCCAGCTCAGCGAGCTTGACCTTGACCTCGTTGATGGACTTCTGACCGAAGTTGCGGATGTCCAGCAGGTCGGACTCGGTCCGGCCGGCGAGCTCGCCGACGGTGTGGATGTCCTCACGCTTCAGGCAGTTGTACGACCGCACGGAGAAGTCGAGGTCCTCGATCGGGGTGCTGTAGGCGGCGATGTGCTCGGTCTCCATCGGGGACGGGCCGATCTCGATACCTTCAGCAGCCAGGTTGAGTTCCTGGGCCAGACCGAACAGCTCCACCAGGGTCTTGCCTGCGGACGCCATGGCGTCGCGGGCGGTGATGGAGTTCTTCGTCTCGACGTCGATGACCAGCTTGTCGAAGTCCGTGCGCTGTTCCACACGGGTTGCCTCGACCTTGTAGCTGACCTTCAGCACCGGGGAGTAGATCTGGTCGACCGGGATACGGCCGATCTCACCGGTGGTGGGTGCGGCCGGGACGTATCCGCGGCCACGCTCGACGACGAGCTCGATGTCGATCTTGCCCTGCTCATTCAGGGTCGCGATGTGCAGGTCCGGGTTGTGGACCTCCACACCGGTCGGGGTGACGACGTCAGCCCCGGTGACCTCACCGGCGCCCTCCTTGCGGATGTACATCGTGACCGGCTCATCGGAGTCCGAGGACAGAACCAGGGCCTTGATGTTCAGGATGATGTCGGAGACATCCTCCTTCACGCCGGGGATGGTGGTGAACTCGTGGAGCACACCCTCGATCCGGATGGAGGTGACCGCTGCGCCCGGGATGGACGACAGCAGGGTACGGCGCAGCGAGTTTCCGAGGGTGTAGCCGAAACCCGGCTCCAGCGGCTCGATGACGAACCGGGAGCGGGCGGGGCTGACGAACTCTTCGCTCAACGCCGGGCGCTGTGAAATGAGCATCTTGCTTCTCCTAGGTGGCGACCGTTATTTGACGCCGTAGGGATGAACAACTGAATACTTCTCGGGAACCGCCACCGGCCCATGCAGGCGGTGACGGGGTGAAACGGTGGTGCGACGAACGTCCTACTTGGAGTAGAACTCGACGATGAGCTGCTCCTGCAGCGGGACGTCGATCTGGGCGCGCTCGGGCAGCTGGTGCACGAGGATGCGCAGGGAGGACGGCACGACCTGGAGCCAGGCCGGGACGACGGCGTCGACCAGGAGCTCCTGGGCCTCCTCGAACCACAGCATCGAGCGGGAACGGTCCCGGACGTCGATGATGTCGTACTGGGAGACCTGGAAGGACGGCACGTTGATGTTCTTGCCGTTCACGGTGAAGTGACCGTGGGAGACGAGCTGACGTGCCTGTCGACGGGTGCGGGCCAGGCCTGCACGGTAGACGACGTTGTCGAGACGCGACTCCAGGAGGATCACCAGGTTGTCACCGGTCTTGCCGGGACGACGGTTCGCCTCGGCGTAGTAACGGCGGAACTGCTTCTCCATGACGCCGTAGGTGAAGCGGGCCTTCTGCTTCTCCTGCAGCTGGGTCAGGTACTCCGACTCCTTGATGCGCGTACGACCGGCCTGTCCCGGGGGGTACGGGCGACGCTCGAACGAGCGGTCCCCGCCGACGAGGTCGACGCGGAGACGACGGGACTTACGGGTGGCGGATCCGGTATAGCGAGCCATGTGGTATCCCTATCCTTTCTTCTAGACGCGACGACGCTTCGGCGGACGGCAGCCGTTGTGCGGCTGCGGGGTCACGTCGGAGATCGTTCCGACCTCAAGGCCGGCGGTGGACAGGGAACGGATGGCGGTCTCGCGGCCGGAGCCCGGGCCCTTGACGAAAACGTCGACCTTCTTCATGCCGTGCTCCATCGCCTTGCGGGCGGCGGACTCGGCGGCCATCTGGGCAGCGAACGGCGTGGACTTACGGGAGCCCTTGAAGCCGACGTGTCCCGAGGAGGCCCAGGAGATGACAGCACCCTTCGGGTCCGTGATGGACACGATGGTGTTGTTGAAGGTGGACTTGATGTATGCGGCGCCGTGGGCCACATTCTTCTTTACGACGCGACGGCCGGTACGGCGTGCGCCGGAGCGTGCTTTGGGAGGCATAGACTACTTCTTCTTTCCTGCGATCGTCTTCTTCGGGCCCTTGCGCGTACGAGCATTGGTCTTCGTGCGCTGACCGCGCACGGGCAGGCCACGACGGTGGCGGATGCCCTGGTAGCAACCGATCTCGATCTTGCGACGGATGTCAGCCTGGACCTCGCGGCGAAGATCGCCCTCGACCTTCCAGGTGCTCTCGATCGCGTCCCTCAGAATGGAGATGTGCTCGTCCGTGAGGTCCTTGGACCGCAGGTCGGGAGAGATGCCGGTCTTCTCCAGCAGCTCGGCGGCACGGGCGGGGCCGATGCCGTAGATGTAGGTGAGTGCAACCTCCATGCGCTTGTCGCGCGGGAGGTCAACACCAGCAAGGCGTGCCATATGGCAGTTCCTTCCGGATTACAGCGGCGGTTTTCTCCACACACGTCCCGTGGTTCCGTCCCTGCCCCGCCCGGTGAAGGGTGGGGAGAGGGACGGCGGGCTCCAGCCGCCGCGGCCGAAGGTGGTTGCCCGGGTTACGGTCCCCGTGAAGGGGACGGCTACCGTGCGGGCGGATGAGTGGAGGCTTGAATGACTTGTGCGACCAGCGCTACCGGTCGGAGTCGTCTACTTGTAGCGGTAGACGATCCGGCCGCGAGTCAGGTCGTAGGGAGACAGCTCCACGACGACCCGGTCCTCGGGGAGGATACGGATGTAGTGCTGACGCATCTTGCCGGAGATGTGTGCGAGCACCTTGTGCCCGTTGTCCAGCTCAACGCGGAACATCGCGTTCGGCAAGGGCTCGACGATCTTGCCCTCAACCTCGATGGCGCCTTCTTTAGCCATATCCTCCACTTTTCCCGGCCCACCCCGTGAGGGACGGACCTTTAGGTCTGGTCTCGTTGATGTGTCGGGCATACTGCTATTTCACAGTGCCCCAGTGTTCACACCAACGGTTTACCATACGGCATCGGCCCTGGACATGACAAATGCGGGTGCATTCGTCACGTCCAGGGCCGTGAGGTCCGGTGTGCTCCGGTGTAATCCGGGAACCCCGGGAAAACTCAGTACCGCGGGGTGAGGATCCGCGGGCCGTCCTTCGTGGCGGCGACCGTGTGCTCCCAGTGGGAGGCCGGCGTACCGTCGAGCGTCTTGACACCCCAGTCGTCCTCGAGGACGTAGGAGTCCACGGTGCCGAGGGCGAGCATCGGCTCGATGGCCAGCGTGCTGCCCTCCTCGATGCGCGGTCCCTTGCCGGGGGCGCCCTCGTTGGCGAGATAGGGGTCCTCGTGCATCTCGTGACCGATGCCGTGCCCGCCGTACCCGTCGACGATGTAGAGCTGCACACCGAACTTCTCGACGGCCTGCTCGGTGGCCTCCTCCAGCGCCCAGGAGATGTCGGTGAGGCGGTTGCCCGGGAGCATCGCCTCGATCCCCTGGTACAGCACCCACTCGGTGGCCTGGTTCAGCTTGAGGGTCTCGGGGGCGAGCGCGTCGTCCCCGCCGACGGCGAAGGTCCAGGCGGAGTCGCCGACCCAGCCGTCGAGGGTGGCGCCACAGTCGATGGAGACCAGGTCGCCGTCCTTCAGCACGGTGGCCGAGTCCGGGATGCCGTGGACGATCATGTCGTTCACGGAGGAGCAGATGCTCCCCGGGAATCCGCCGTACCCCTTGAAGGTGGGCACGGCGCCGGCGGAGCGGATCGTCTCCTCGGCGACGGCGTCGAGGTCGAGGGTGCTCACACCGGCCTTCGCGGCGGCGCGCACGGCCTGCAGGGCACGTCCGACGATCTCGCCGGACGCCTGCATCGCGTCGAGCTCCCCAGGGGTCTTGCCCTGGATGACCTTGTTCTTCCTACGGAAACCCATCATCAACCAATCAGCGCGTTCAGCGGTCCAGTGCGTCCAGCGTGGAGGACGAGATGTCCTCGACGGTACCCTCAGCGTCCACGTTGACGATGATGTCAGAGTAGTAGTCGATCAGCGGGGCCGTCTCGTCGCGGTAGACCTGCAGGCGGGTGCGGATCGTGTCCTCGGTGTCGTCGCTGCGGCCGCGGGCCAGCATGCGCTCCACCACGACGTCCTCGGTCACCTGGTAGTTGAGGACGTTGTTCAGGGACGTGCCCTTGCCCTCGAGGATCTCCGAGAGGATCTCGGCCTGCTCGACCGTGCGGGGGAACCCGTCGAGGAGGAAGCCGTCGGCGGCGTCCTGCTGGTCGAGGCGCTTGCTCACCATGTCGGCGGTGACGGAGGTGGGGACGAGCTTGCCGGCGTCCATGTACTCCTGCGCCTGGCGACCGAGGTCGGTCTCCTTGGAGATGTTCTCCCGGAAGAGATCACCCGTGGAGATGTGCGGCACGCCCAGCGAATCGGCGAGGATGGCGGCCTGTGTGCCCTTACCTGCACCGGGAGGGCCGAGGAGAACGAGTCTCATTTGAGGAATCCTTCGTAGTTGGCTTGCATGAGCTGGGACTCGATCTGCTTGACGGTGGTCAGTGCGACCGAGACCATAATCAGGATAGCGGTACCACCGAATGCGCCGAGACTTGAGGCGGCGCCGTCAGAGGCAAGTCCCATCGTAATCGCTACGTTCGGCAGAACGGCGATGACGGCGAGATAGATCGAACCGACGAGCAGCAGACGGGTCATGACGTACCAGAGGTACTCGGCGGTGGGACGCCCCGGACGGATGCCCGGGATGAATCCACCGTACTTCTTCATGTTGTCGGCCTGGTCGTTCGGGTCGTACTGGATCGACACGTAGAAGTACGAGAAGAAGATGATCAGCAGGGCGAAGATCAGAATGTAGGGCCAGCTGGACGGGTCCGACAGCATGGTCATCACGTTGCGGTTCCACCAGTTGTCCTCCTGCCCGGCATTGCCGGACTGGATGATCTGCGTGATCAGGATCGGCACGGTGAGGATCGAGGAGGCGAAGATCACCGGGATCACGCCCGCCTGGTTCACCTTCAGCGGCAGGTACGTGGAGGTCTCCCCGTACTGGCGACGACCGACCATGCGCTTGGCGTACTGCACCGGGATACGGCGCTGCCCCTGCTCGATGAAGATGACGGCGATGACCAGGATCAGCACCGCCACCACGACACCGGCGAAGACGAAGCCGCCGGAGCTGCGCAGGATCTGCATGCCCTGCGCCGGCAGCTGCGTGGCGATACCGGCGAAGATCAGCAGCGACATACCGTTGCCGACGCCGCGGTCGGTGATCAGCTCACCGAACCACATCACCAGCACGGCACCGGCGGTCATGATGAGCACCATCATCACCAGGCCGAAGATCCCGACGTCCTCGTGGAGCACGCGGACGTCGCTGCCCAGCAGCTGCTGGCGGTCGGCCAGCGCCACGATGCCCGCCGACTGCAGCAGGGCCAGCGCAACGGTGAGGTAGCGGGTGTACTCGGTCATCTTGGCCTGACCGGACTGCCCCTCCTTCTTGAGCTGTTCGAAGCGCGGGATGACCACGGTCAGCAGCTGCACGATGATCGACGCGGTGATGTACGGCATGATGCCGATCGCGAAGACCGACAACTGGAGCAGGGCGCCACCGGAGAACAGGTTGATCAGCGTGTACATGCTGTTCGATCCGTCCTCGGTCAGTGAACGGACCTGCGAGGTGACTTCCGCGTAGTCGACACCGGGGGTCGGGATCTGTGCTCCGATCCGGTAGAGGATGATCATCGCAAGGGTGAAGAAGATCTTCTTGCGGAGATCAGCATCCCGGAACGCCGAGAGCAAGGCGGTCACGTTTGCCTCCTGGCTCGGCAGTCTCGGTCGGGAGTACCACTCCCGGGTCGGGCCGCCGAAGGTTTCTGCTTGGGGTAGGTGTTCGGTCACTGGGTCCCCTGCCGGACACCCCCGAGAACTTTCGGGCGCACCACATGGGGACAGACAACTGCACAAGGATAGCAGGGGTCGCATGGAAGGTTACACTTCCGTGACCAACTCCGCGGTGCCGGACGCCGAACCCTGTGCGCACACCGCCGTGCGGTGTCCCCGTCACGCGTCAGCGGGCGCTGCGGGATCCCCGTGCGAGCACCGTGTACGCGATGTCTGCCCCCTCCCCCACTGCCCCCTAACCCGCACACACGAAAACCCCGCCCCCGCCGAATAATCGGCGGGGGCGGGGTTCATTCACCGGCGGTGTCCGTCAGGCACGAGGCCCGACGGCTACCACACAGGTGATACTAGGATGCGTCGGCGGCGTTCTTCACGCTACCGCCGGCAGCCTCGATCTTCTCCTTGGCGGAGCGGGAGAACTTGTCCGCGGTCACGTTCAGCGATGCGGAGATCTCGCCGTCGCCCAGGACCTTGACGGGCTGGTTGACGCGGACCAGACCGGCGGACACGATGTCCGCCACGGTCACGTCGCCGCCCTTGGGGAATGCCTTCTCCAGGTCAGAGACGTTGACGACCTGGAAGACGACCTTCGCCGGGTTCTTGAAGCCCTTGAGCTTCGGCAGACGCATGTGCAGCGGCATCTGGCCACCCTCGAAGGCGGCAGAGACCTGCTTGCGGGCGCGGGTGCCCTTGGTACCACGGCCGGCGGTCTTACCCTTGGACGCCTCGCCACGACCCACGCGGGTCTTGGCGGTGTTGGCGCCCTTGGAGGGCCGCAGGTCGTGCAGCTTGATGGGTTCGCTCATGATTACTCCCCTGCTACTTCCTCGACCTGGACCAGGTGGCGCACGGTGTTGATCTGACCGCGGACGATGGGACCGTCCTCACGGGTGACCGACTGACCGATACGCTTCAGGCCCAGCGAGCGCAGCGAGTTGCGCTGCTTCGAAATGGTTCCGACAGTGCCCTTGAGCTGGGTGATCTTCAGTGCCATCTCAATCACGCTCCCTGTCCTGCGGCGCGGGCGCGCAGCATCTGAGCCGGGGCGACCTCTTCGAGGGACTTACCGCGACGTGCGGCGACCTCTTCGGGGCGGACCAGCTGCTTGAGTGCGTCCACGGTGGCGTGGACGACGTTGATCGCGTTGTCGGAGCCCAGGGACTTCGACAGGACGTCCTGGACGCCGGCGCACTCGAGCACGGGGCGGGCGGCGCCACCGGCGATGACACCGGTACCCGGCGCAGCGGGCTTCATCCACACGACACCAGCGGCGGCTTCGCCCTGGACCTCGTGGGTGATGGTGCCGGCGATCATCGGGACGCGGAAGAAGTTCTTGCGAGCTTCCTCGGCACCCTTCTGGATGGCGGCGGGGACTTCCTTGGCCTTGCCGTAGCCGACGCCGACCATGCCCTGGCCGTCACCGACGATCACGAGGGCGGTGAAGCTGAAGCGACGACCACCCTTGACGACCTTGGAGACGCGGTTGATGGTCACGACGCGCTCGAGGTACTGCGAGCGCTCGTCCTGCTGGTCGCGACGGCCACCACGACGGTCGTCACGACCACCGTTGTTGCCGCGGCCGCGGTTGTCCTTGTTGTCCTTGTTGTTACTGTCGGCGGTGCGTCCGCCGTTACGATCCGACATCACGCAGTCCTTCCGTCGGTGAAAATATTGTCGTTGCGCATTAGAACTTCAGACCACCTTCACGGGCGGCGTCGGCCAGGGCGGCGACACGGCCGTGGTACTGGTAACCACCACGGTCGAAGACGACGGCCTCGACACCGGCGGCCTTGGCGCGCTCGGCGATCAGCTGACCGATACGGGCGCCACGGTCCTTCTTGTCACCTTCCAGCGCACGGACGTCCGGCTCGATCGTCGACGCAGCGGCCAGGGTGTAGCCCTTGGTGTCGTCGATGACCTGGACGTGCATGTGACGGGAGGTGCGGTGCACCACGAGACGCGGGGTCTCGGGGGTACCGGTGATGTTCTTGCGCAGACGGTAGTGACGACGTGCGCGTGCGACGCGGCGGCGGGTGGAGATGTCCTTGCCCACCGGGAGGCGCTTGTTGCTTGCAGTGCTCTGTGCCATCTCTACTTACCCGTCTTTCCGACCTTGCGACGGATCTGCTCGCCCGCGTAGCGGATACCCTTGCCCTTGTAGGGGTCGTCCTTACGGAGACGACGGATATTTGCGGCGATCTGTCCGACCTGCTGCTTATCGATACCGGTGATGGAGAACTTGGTGTTTCCGTCGACCGCGAAGGTGATTCCCTCGGGGGCCTCGATGAGGACCGGGTGGGAGTAGCCGAGGGCGAACTCGAGGTTGCTGCCCTTGGCCTGGACGCGGTAGCCGACACCGAAGATTTCCATCTTGGTGGTGTAGCCCTCGGTCACGCCGACAACCATGTTGTTGACGAGGGACCGGGACAGGCCGTGCAGGGAGCGGTTCTTGCGGTGGTCGTCGGGACGGCTCACCACGAGCTCGTTGTCCTCCTGGACAACGGAGATGGGATCCGGGATGACCTGCGAGAGAGTTCCCTTGGGGCCCTTGACCTCGACGTTCTGACCGTCGATGGTGACGGTGACGCCGGAGGGAACGGCCACGGGGTTCTTACCGATTCGTGACATTGCTTCGTCCTCCTTCTACCAGACGTAGGCGAGGACTTCCCCACCCACGCCCTTCTCGGTCGCCTGACGGTCGGTCAGCAGGCCATGGGAGGTGGAGATGATCGCCACGCCCAGGCCGCCGAGGACCTTCGGGAGGTTGGTGGACTTGGCGTACACGCGCAGGCCCGGCTTGGACACGCGGCGCAGACCGGCGATCGAACGCTCGCGGGTCGTGCTGTACTTCAGTTCCAGGGTGAGCTTCTTGCCCGTCGAGGCGTCCTCGACGGCGTAGTCGGCGATGTAGCCCTCGGACTTGAGGATCTCGGCGATGTTGGCCTTGATCTTCGAGGACGGCATCGAGACACTGTCGTGGTACGCGTTGGACGCGTTCCGCACGCGGGACAGCATGTCCGCGATGGGGTCAGTCATGGTCATGAAAGTGACCTCTTGCCTTTCTCGTCACGGTTCCCCGTCCACCCGGGCGTCACCGCGCATTTGTGTCCGGCAACTCGACGCTCCCCGGACTCAGTAGTCCGGATTGCTCGCTGCCTTGTGTTCCGCGCGGCCGCAATAGGCGGTGGGCCTGCGACAAAGTGGTTCATGTTCAGAGAGTCTCGACATGCTGCGGTGTCGCGGCGCAATCCTCATCGGACGCACTCGGCCCACAGCGAGACCTGTTCACGCTACCAACCTGGGCAAACAAAGGCAAAACCGACGTCCTCCGCCCACCGCCAGCCTTCCGCCCACCCCGCCCGATCGTTGTTCCGGACAACTATGGGCGTAGGCTCTACACCTGCATCCATCTTCCGGGACACAGTGAGGACACTCCAGCGCAATGTGCGGCATCGTCGGCATGGTGGGTAACCAGCCGGTCAACCAGGACATTTACGACGCTCTTCTGCTCCTGCAGCACCGCGGGCAGGACTCGACGGGCATGGCCACCGCCGAGGACGGCGGTCACATGCACCTCTTCCACGCCCGTGGCATGGTGCGGGAGTCCTTCCGCACCCGCGACATGCGGGCGCTGCTCGGCACCGCCGGGCTGGGACACGTCCGGTACGTGACCCGTGGTGCGGCCTCCAACGAGCAGGAGTCGCAGCCCTTCTACGTCAACTCCCCCTACGGCATCACCCTGGTGCACAACGGGAACCTGACGAACACCCGCGAGCTGACCACGGAGATGCGTCACCGCGACCGTCGTCACCTCAACACCTCCAGCGACACCGAGCTGCTGCTCAACGTCCTGGCCAATGAGCTGCAGTCCACCACCGGGCCGGACGACCTCAACGCCGACGGCATCTTCGACGCCGTCACCGCCACGATGGGACGGATCGAGGGCGCGTACGGCGTGATCTCGCTGATCGCCCACCACGGGCTGCTCGCCTTCCGCGACCCCAACGGCATCCGCCCGCTGGTGCTGGGCCGTCGGCGTCCGACCGCCACGGGCGGTTCGCACGCCGTGGGCGGGCACGACGAGTGGGTCGTCGCCAGCGAGTCTTTGGTGCTGGAGAACGCCGACTACGAGATCGTGCGTGAGGTCGCCCCGGGTGAGGCCGTGTTCATCACCGCCGACGGCGTGCTGCACTCGCGCCAGTGCGTCGCGGACGCCACCCTGGAGCCCTGCTCCTTCGAGTACGTGTACCTCGCCCGTCCGGACTCGGTGATGAACGGGATCAGCGTCTACGACTCCCGCCTGCGCATGGGCGCACGGCTCGCGAAGACCATCGCCGAGCACGTGCCCACCGAGGACGTGGACGTTGTCATGCCGATCCCGGACTCCGCGCGTCCGGCGGCGATGGAGGTCGCCCGCGTCCTGGACCTGCCCTACCGCGAGGGGTTCTTCAAGAACCGCTACGTGGGACGCACGTTCATCATGCCGGGCCAGGCGGTGCGCAAGAAGAGCGTGCGCCAGAAGCTCAACGCGATGTCCACGGAGTTCGCCGGCAAGCACGTCCTGCTCATCGATGACTCGATCGTGCGTGGCACCACCAGCTACGAGATCATCGCCATGGCGCGCGCCGCCGGTGCCCGCAAGGTGAGTTTCGCCTCCGCGGCCCCGCCGATCCGCTACCCGCACGTCTACGGCATCAACATCCCCGACCGCGCCGAACTGGTGGCCGCGGGACGGTCCGTGCCGGAGGTGGCCCAGGTGCTCGGCGCCGACCATCTGGTGTACCAGAAGGTCGAGGATCTGGAGGGGGCGATCCTCGACGGGCAGACGGACACCCAGCTCGACGGGCTGGACATGAGCTGCTTCGACGGCAAGTACGTGACCGGCTCGGTCACCCAGGAGTACCTGGACTGGGTCCGCGACAACCAGGACTCCTGAGCGCTACGCTCGGGGGCATGCTCGAACTCTTCCGCGGCCGGGTCGCACCCGGCCAGCCGCTGATCGTCGTCGCCGTCGCCTCCGAGGCCGCCGAGATGGACGAGGACGCCCCCGTCCTCATCACCGGTATCGGACGGCTCAACGCCACATTGGCGCTGACCGACTGCCTGCACCGCTACCTGCGTGCCGGTGGCCTGCCCAGCGCGATCGTCAACATCGGCACCGCCGGGGCGCTGCGCCCCGGGCTCACCGGGGTGCGCCGGATCTCCCGCGTGCTGCTGCACGACTTCTCCCACGACGGCGTGGCGCGCCTGACCGGACGCGACGAGTACCCGCCGATCGACCTCGGTGCGCAGGGCACCGACGGCCTCACCCTGGCCACGGGCGACGTCTTCGTCGAGGACGGCGCCACGCGCGACCGACTCGCGCAGGACGCCGACCTGGTCGACATGGAGGGCTACGCCGTCGCCGCCGTCGCCCAGTGGTTCGGGGTGCCGGTCGAGTTGGCCAAGGTGGTCAGCGACTCGGCGGACGACACCGCCGGCGACTCCTGGCAGCTGGAGATGCCCGCCCTCGCCCGCGCGCTGGCCGCGCACTCCCGCCAGGCGATCGGCGGCCCGGAGACACCGCGCCCGTGACTGCGGTAAGCATGTGCTAATTTCATGCCATGTTCCCGCGCCGCCTGCCGTCCCTGTTCCTCGCCGTATCTGCCGCGTCCGTCCTGGTTGCCGGCTCGCTGACCGCCTGCGGCGTCGGCGCCGACAACGGTTCCGGCACCACCGCCGAGGCGCAGGAGACGTCCTTCGACACCGCCCTGGACGACTTCACGGAGATGGCGGACGCCGGGATCACGGACCCGTACGGGCAGCGCGGGGTGTCGCACGCCGAGACCGTCGGCGACGTCACCCCGATCGACGGTGACGGCAGCGACAGCAGCGCCGCGGAGGACGCCGAGCTGCCGGTGGAGCTCACCGACGCCGACGGCCGCGACGTCACCGTCGACGACGTCTCCCGGATCATCCCGCTCGACATCTACGGCACCATCTCGCGCACGCTGGCCGGGCTGGGACTGCGCGACAACATCGTGGGACGCACCGTCTCGTCGACCGAACCCAGCCTGCAGGACCTGCCGGTGGTCACCCAGGGCGGGCACTCGATCAACGCCGAGGCGGTGCTGAACCTCAACCCCTCCCTGGTCGTCGTGGACGGCACGATCGGCCCGGACGACGCCCTCAACCAGCTGCGCGACGCCGGTGTGTCCGTGGTGAAGATCAACCCGAAGCACACCATCGACACCGTCAGCGAGGACATCGACACCATCGCCGGCATCGTCGGACTGCCCGGCAACGGCGAACGTCTCGGCGAGCGTGCGGACACGGAGATCTCCCGCGCCGTCGAGGCCATCGACGACGCGCTCGGCGACGTCCCCGGCGATCCGCTGCGCATGGCCTTCCTCTACGCCCGCGGCGACGGCGGCGTGTTCTACATCCTCGGCCCCGACGACGGCACCGACGACCTCATCGAGTCCCTCGGCGGCGTGGACGCGGCGAAGGAGGAGGGCATCGGCCAGGCCTCCCCCGCCAACGCCGAGTCGCTGGCGGACCTCAACCCGGACGTCATGGTGATGATGTCGGCCGGACTGGACTCCACCGGAGGGCTGGACGGCCTGCTCGCCAAGCCGGGCATCGCCCAGACCACCGCCGGGCAGAACGAGCGCATCCTGGCGATCCCGGACAGCCAGTCGCTGAGCTTCGGCCCGCAGTCCGGAGAGATGCTGCTCACCGCGGCGACCGCCCTCTACGGGGATGCAACCGACAGCGAGTAACTTGGGGGGCCGACAACCTCGCCCCCAACCCCCGTGAAGGTCGGTGCCACCCGTGGGTACACAGAAGGACTCCCCCGAACAGATGCTCAGCGCGCACGCGTGGCTGGAGCAGGTGGCCGAGGAGCTCGGCCTGCCGCAGGACGTCGTCCGCGCCAGCGTGAAGGACGTGCTGGACCTGACGTCCGCGGTGGCGCACCACCGTTCGCGCCCCGCCGCTCCCGTCACCGCCTTCCTCATCGGCCTGGCCGCCGGCCGGGCGGCGGGCCAGGATCAGGACCTCTACGCCGAGGCCCACCCCCGTGTCGAGCGGATCACCACCCTGGCGCTGGACGGAATCTCCGAACAGCCCTGAGGCCCTGCCGGACGCACCGCGCCGCCACCAGCACCTTCGCCGCGCGGCGCCCCGGCCGGGGCGTCCTGCGCGGGTTTGAGGCACCCCACCCGCGACTAGGATCGCTGCCATGACTAGCCTGCAAGAACCCTCCGCCCAGGTGAATGCGGTCGCCAACCGGTACGACCACCCGGACGTCAGCGAGGCGGAGAAGATCGCCACCGGCATCCCGGCCGTGATCCACGCCATGGAGCACGCGGTGCCGAACAACGCCGCCCCCTCCCTGCTGACCATCAACAAGCACAAGGGCTTCGACTGCCCCGGCTGCGCCTGGCCGGAGCCCGACCAGGCCGACCTGAACATCGTGGAGTTCTGCGAGAACGGTGCGAAGGCCGTCGCCGAGGAGACCATCCCGAAGAAGGCCGGCCCGGACTTCTGGGCCGCCCACACCGTGGAGGACCTGCGGGAGAAGACCGACCACTGGCTCGGCAAGGTCGGACGCATCACCGAGCCGATGCTCTACGACCGCGCCTCCGGCGACGGGCACTACCGTCCGGTGAGCTGGGAGACCGCCTTCGGCGTGATCGCCGAGCAGCTGCGCGACACCGCGCCGGAGGACGCGGTGTTCTACACCTCCGGCAAGGCGTCCAACGAGGCCGCCTACGTGTTCCAGCTGCTGGCCAGGCGCATGGGCACCAACAACCTGCCGGACTGCTCGAACATGTGCCACGAGTCCACCGGCTCCGCCCTGTCCTCCACCCTGGGGCTGGGCAAGGGGTCGGTGACGATGAACGACATCCACTCCACCGACCTGCTGATCTCCGTCGGCCAGAACCCGGGCACCAACCACCCGCGCGCCCTGACGGCGTTCTCGCGCTGCAAGGAGAACGGCGGACGCATCCTCGCGGTCAACCCCATCCCCGAGACCGGGCTGATGAACTTCCGCGAGCCGCAGGCCCTGGGCACCTACGTGGGTATGAAGCAGAAGCTCGCCGACGACTACCTGCAGGTCCGCCTCGACGGCGACCGGGCCCTGTTCCTGGCCATCAACAAGGAGCTGGTCATCCGCGATGCGGTGGACCACGCCTTCATCGACCAGTTCACCACCGGCTTCGACGAGGTCCGCGAGCACCTGCTGTCGCTCGACGACGACGAGCTCGCCGCCGCGCACGGCATCCCGCGCGCCCAGGTGCTGTCCACCGTGGACGAGATCGTGGCCGCCAGCACCATGATCATCACCTGGACCCTGGGGGTGACCCAGCACAAGAACGCCGTGGCCACCATCCGCGAGATGACCAACACCCTGCTGCTCACCGGCAACATCGGCAAGCCCGGCGCCGGCACCTGCCCGCTGCGCGGCCACTCCAACGTGCAGGGCAACCGGACGATGGGCGTCTGGGAGCGGTCCCCGGAGAGCTTCCTGTCCTCCATCGAGGACCACTTCGGATTCCCCGTCCCCCGCGAGCACGGCCACGACACGGTGGACGCGCTGCGCGCCATGCGCGAAGGCACCAACCGCTTCTTCATGTCGCTGGGTGGCAACCTGGTGCGCGTGGTCTCCGACACCTCCGTCGCCGAGCAGGGCATGGCGTCCAACGACCTGACCGTGCACCTGTCGACGAAGCCGAACGGCTCGCACGCCTGGCCCGGTGCGAGGTCGCTGATCCTGCCGGTGCGTTCCCGGACCGACCTGGACCTGCAGAAGTCCGGGCGCCAGTCGGTCACCGTGGAGGACTCCGTGGGCAAGGTCCACGCCTCCACCGGTAAGCGCAGGGCGAACCGGAAGGAGAACCTGAAGAGCGAGATGGACATCATCTGCTCGGTCGGGCGCGAGACCTTCGGCGACGACTTCTGGCAGCCGATGATCGACGACTACGACGTGATCCGCGACCACATCGCCGCCACGATCCCCGGCTTCGAGAACTACAACGAACGCCTGGAGCACCCGGGCGGGTTCTACCTGCCCAACGGCCCCCGCGAGCGCCGCTTCACCACCTCCGACGGCAAGGCGCACCTCACGGTGAACGAACCGGACACCGTGCAGCTGCGCGAGGGTGAGCTGATGATGAACACCGTGCGCACCCACGACCAGTACAACTCCACGGTCTACGGCATGCACGACCGCTACCGCGGGATCCGCAACGGCCGCCGCGTGGTCTTCGTGCACAAGGACGACCTGCGCGAGCGTGGCCTCACCGACGGCGACATGGTCGACATCGTCTCCGACTGGGCCGACGGGCAGCGCCGCGCCCCGGACTTCCGCGTGGTGGAGTACTCCCACTCGCGCGGCGGCTGCACGACCTACTTCCCGGAGGCGAACGTGGTGATCCCGCTGGACCACACGGCCGAGGAGTCCAACACCCCTGTGTCGAAGTCCACGCCGGTGCGCCTGGAGCCCACGGGGCGCAGGGCGTCCGACATGCCTCCGATGCCGGCGTCCGAGAAGTAGAGGGGTACGCTGCGGCCCCATGGGACGGTTGATCGACAATGCGCGGGTGACGAAGGTGCGGGTCACGGAGGATTCGGTGACCACCGACACCCGGGCCGACCGGCTCGCCGTGGAGGAACCGCTGCAGGTGCGGGTGGACGGCACGGACCTGACCACCACGATGCGCACGCCCGGCCACGACATCGAGCTCGTCCACGGCCTGCTGCACGCAGAGGGCGTGATCACCACAGCGCAGGACGTGGTCACCGCCCGCTACTGTGCCGGCGCGGTGGGCCCGGACAACGCCAACACCTACAACACGCTCGACGTGGCGCTGGTCCCCCAGCCGACCCCCTACATCCCGATCAGGAACGTGACCACCAACTCCGCGTGCGGGGTGTGCGGCACCACCAGCATCGACGACCTGATGAAGACCAGCCGCTACACGTTGCGGCCCGTGCACCCCACGGCACAGCAGGTCGTCGCGATGCCGCAACGTCTCGGTGAGGGCCAGCAGGCGTTCCGCAAGACCGGCGGCATCCACGCCGCCGGCGCCTTCACCGCCGACGGGCGTCCGCTGGTGATCAGGGAGGACGTCGGACGCCACAACGCCGCCGACAAGGTCATCGGCGCGCTGCTGCTCGCCGACCGGCTCCCCGGCGAGACGCAGGGAGAGGACGCTCCGGTCTACCTGGTGATGAGCAGCCGGGCGTCCTTCGAGTTAGTGCAGAAGGCCGTGCTCGCCGGGTTCTCCGGGTTGATCGCGGTGTCCGCGGCCACTTCCTTGGCGGCACAGATGGCGAGGGAGGCCGGCCTGCTGCTCACCGGCTTCACCAGAGACGACCGGTTCAACCTGTACTCCGGTGAGCTGGGGTAGCTTGCCCCGTGTGGGGACGCGAGCCGATTCGGTCGGCCCCGTTGTCGCGCGGTGACAGAATCGGATCGCGTTCTCACACCGCCGGATGCCACAGCCGCATCGGCTGGTCCGTGGCGATCGCCTCGTCCTCCCTCCGGCAGCGGCGCAGTCGCCGCAGCACGAAACGCCCCGTGTCCGCCACCTCGTCGGCCACGTACCCCGGGGCCTTGTTGATGCTGAAGCAGGCGAAGCGCAGCAGCAGCCAGTCCCACCGCGCCGCCTGGTTGCCCTTGCAACGGTCGTTGGTGAAACTCGAGCGTCTCGCATTGCCTTCCCCGTGGTAGGCGTAACTGTCGATCTCGATGAGCTCGCGCGCCTCCTTGATCATGATGTCGAAGCAGTAGCCCCTGACCATCGCATTGGCGACGATGGTGATCTCCCCAGTCTCCACTTCATCACGCAACGCCTTGGTGATGATCCTGAGCGCCTTCTTCTCCAGCCCGCTGGCGGTGCCGAGCACCGTCCGGTGACGAATACCCTCCAGCGACTTACGCTCGGCGCGTGACAGATCCTCCATGTCCTCGGCCAGCCTGGTGTTGCCCTTGATGTTGTTGTAGCCGAAGTCGAGGACCCGCACCGCGGCGTCCTCGTCGTCCTTCATGAGGTCGACGGCAGTCTGCGCCGGCGTGGTCACCGGCATCCCCTCGAACATGGCCGCCTTGCGCGCCACGCGCCGGCGGATGGTGATCACCCTGTCCGTGAACTGGGTGGTGGGGTGCGCCGCCTGGGCGGGGTACGCCATCGGCATGACCCCGTACAGGAAGGCGGCGGTCGCTCCGGTGTAGGTCAGTCCCGGCCGCAGCAGTGCTTCCAGCACGACCTTGTCGTCGGCGACCGTGACGTAGAGTCCCTTAGCTACCTTGCGCAATGTGCCGGCCTCAACGGCGGCGCTGATCCTCCGACTGTTCCATCCGGCAGCCGTCAGCTCCGCGGTCGTCCACACCTGCTTCGCAGGCCTGTCCCTCTTGTTCTGGTGCGCCATGTCGACGTCCCCTCCCCCGGGCCCTCCCCGGCCGCGGCCCCCTGCCGCTCGCCGTAAGCATAGCCGGATGCGGGCCGAATCTGTCGGTCCCGGTGTCCCCGTCCTGCAGAATCGGCTCGCGTTGCTGCTGGGTTGCTACTGGGAAGCCCGAAGCGCCGCGATGTCCGCGCGGTAGAGGTCCAGGCGTTCCTCGACCTCCTCGCGTGTCCAGCGCGGGGTGATCTGCTTGGTGCAGTTGGCGTCCGAGGCCTCCACGTCCACGATCACCACCCGCTCGATCACCGAGGTGATCCGCCGCTCCCCCAGGTCACGGACCTGTTCGACGAGGTCCGGGGCGTCGGACGCCTCGACGGTGCGCGCGTGCCCGAACACCTTCACCCGCGAGCGCGTCGCGAAGTCGACGAAGAAGAGGCAGACCCGTCCGTCTCTGTCGAGGTTCCCGGCGGTGACGAACTGCCGGTTGCCCGCGAAGTCGGGAAACATCAGTTGTGTGCCGTCCTTCAACACCGTCACGAAGCCGGAAGGTCCGCCCTTGTGCTGCACATACGGCCAGCCGGTACCGGTGACGGTGGACATCATGAACATGCGCGCCTGGCGGATCAGCTTGATGTCACGCGGATCGAGTTCACTGCCACCACTGCCGGTGGTGTCCACCCTGTTGCTCACCCCGCGGGCCTGCTGGCGGGCGCGGACGTGCTCGTCGAAGGCGATGTCGTCGTAGTTCACTGGGTCTCCAACCAGGCGTTGATGCCGCCGGGGTAGTCGGTGGCGGTGATGCCTGCGGCTTCGAGCAGCTCCACGGCCTGCGCCGAGCGCACGCCGGAGGCGCAGTACACGACTAGATCCCCGGCGTCCCCGAGCGAGCGCACCTGCGCCGGGACGTGGTCGCGTAGGACGCTGAGGGGTACGTTCACCGCGCCGGGGATGCGTACGGTGGCGAATTCGTCGGGCTCCCGGACGTCCAGCAGCGCCGCACCGTCCAGAGACGGCACAGACGGCGCGACGGACGCGGCGCCCGGGGCGTCCTGCGTGGGAGTGGGTGTCGCGCATACGCGCGCGGCGACCGCCGGGTCGGCGGCGACGGGGATGTACTCCCACATCCCGGTGAGCCCGGAGTAGTAGCCGATGCGTCCGGCCAGCGGGGCGCCGACGCCGGTGAGCACCTTCACCGCCTCCATCGCCATCGCCGCGCCGACGACGCCGACCAGCGGGCCGAGGACGCCCGCCTGCGCGCAGGACGGCACGCTGCCCGCCGGCGGCGGCGTGGGGAACACGTCCTCGTAGACCGGCGCGCCCGGCATGCCGAAGACGGAGAGCTGGGCGTCGAAGCCGAGGATCGACGCCCACACGTGCGGCACCCCCAGCACCGCGCAGCCGTGGGAGGCGGCGTAGCGGGCGGCGAAGTTGTCCGTGCCGTCCAGCACGACGTCCGCGCCGTCCAGCACGGACACCGCGCAGGACGCCTCGAGGCGGTCGCGCACCACCGTCACGGTCATCTCCGGGTTGCGCGCGAGCATCTCCCGGCGCGCCGACTCTGCCTTGGGCTGCCCGAGCGCGGCGTCGGTGTGAATGACCTGGCGGTGCAGGTTGGACAGCTCGACGACGTCGTCGTCGATGACGGTGACGTGCCCGACGCCGACGGCGGCGAGGTAGAGCAACGCCGGGGAGCCGAGGCCGCCGGCGCCGGCGACCACGACGTGGGCGTCCGCCAGGGCCTGCTGGGCCTGCGCACCGAAGCCCTCGAGGGTGATCTGGCGGCGGTAGCGGGCGTAGCGACGCGGGTCCATACTCGTCACAGCCCCACCCAGTCGGTGGAGCCGTCGGGGCGGTCCTGTTCCTTCCAGATCGGCACGCCGTCCTTCACGGCGGTGGCGAACTCGGCGATCGCCGTGAAGGCGGGCCCGCGGTGGGCCGCGGAGACGACGACGAGGAAGGCGAGCTCGCCGATGGCCAGCGGCCCGGTGCGGTGCTCGGCCCACAGGCGGACCTGCGGGTGGGCGCGCACCGTGGCGTCGGCGATCTCGGCGAGCGTGGCGGCGGCGGTCGGGTGGTTGGTGTAGGTCAGGGCGCTGACCTCGTGGCCGCCGTCGTGGTCGCGGACCACGCCCTCGAAGGTGACGACCGCGCCCATCGCGTCCGTCGCGGTGGTGGCACGGGCGTGCGCGAGGTGGTCCTCCAGGGGTTCGTGGGTGACGGCGGTGTGCACGACCACACCGGTCTCGGCGTCGACGCGTGCGGGGTCTGGGTTCTCAGCCATGGTGGTCTCCTGCGTGGTCGGCGGTCGGGCGGTCGAGCAGCTGGTCGAGCAGGTGGTCCAGCAGCGGGTCGAGGACGGCGATGCCGTCGGCCACTCCCCCGCGTGAGCCGGGCAGGGTCATCACGAAGGTGCGTCCGGCGACACCGGCGACACCGCCGGAGAGCACCGCGGTCGGCACCCCGGCGTCCACCCCGCGCTGCTGCAGGGCGGTGACCAGGCCGGGCAGTTCGTGGGTGAGGTGCGGGCGGACGGCGGCCACGGTCTGGTCGGTGGGGCTCACCCCGGTGCCCCCGGTGGTGAGCAGCACCGTCGGCTGCTCGTCGACGAGTGTGCGGTCGACCTGCGCGGCGATGTCGGCGTCGGCGACGACGGTGGCGTCCCGCACGTCCAGGCCGCGCCCGCGCAGCCACTCGACGAGGACGGGGCCGGTGCAGTCGGTGTAGGTGCCGGCGGCGGCGCGGGTGGACGCCACGATCACGGTCGCTTTCACACGTCCTCCCGCACGTCCCAGTCCCCGGACTTGCCGCCGGACTTGGCGAGCACGCGCACGTCCTCGATCACGGCGTGCTTGTCCACGGCCTTGACCATGTCCACCACGGTCAGGGCGGCGCTGGTCACCGCGGTGAGCGCCTCCATCTCCACGCCGGTGACCCCGCGGGTCTTCACCGAGGCCTCGATGCGCACGGCCCCTGACTCGCGCGTGAAGTCCACGGTGATCTTCCCCAGCGGCAGCGGGTGGCACAGCGGGATGATCTCGGGGGTCTTCTTCGCCCCCATGATCCCGGCGACGCGCGCGACCGGCAGGGCGTCGCCCTTCGGCAGGCCGTCCGAGGTGCTGTCGAAGATCATGTCGAGCACGTCGCTGCGGGTGCGCACGCGCCCGGTGGCGACCGCGGTGCGGCTGGTCTCGTGTTTGGCGGTGACGTCGACCATGTGCGCCGACCCGTCTTCCCGGACGTGTGTGAGGTGATCGGGGTGACTCTCCATACCGTCACACGCTACCCCGACCTACACTTGTCACCATGCTGGAGATCCACTATTTCGCCGCGGCGCGGGCGGCCCGCGGTGTCGCACGGGAGACGCTTGCGCCCGAGCGCGACCTGGCCTCGCTGCTGGAGGTGCTGGGCACCCGTCACACCGGGCTCACGGCCGGAGGGATGAGCCTGTCGCAGGTTTTCGAGCGCTGCAGTTTCCTCGTCGACGGACGCTCGGTGGTCCGTGCCGACGCGGCGACCACGTCGCTGGACGCGGTGTCGCGGGTGGACGTACTGCCGCCGTTCGCGGGGGGATAGATGGACGTGCATGCGGTCGTCGTCGCCGGTGGTGCGGGCTCCCGCCTGGCCGCTTCGGCGCCGGACGGGACGCCGGCGAAACCCCTGCTCGTCGGACGCGACGGCGTCCGCCTTATCGACGTGGTGCTGGACGCCGCGGCGCAGGTCGGGTGTATGCGCAGGGTGGTCGTCGCCCAGGAGATGGACCTGCCGTCGGACGTGACGCTGGTGCGTGAGGACCCGCCCCTGTCCGGGCCGGCGCCGGCGGTGGCCACCGGGGTGGACGCGCTCGGGGACGGTGCCGGGGATGCCGTGTTCCTGCTCGCCGGTGACCTCGTCGCACCGGCTGCCGCAATGACCAGACTGCTCGAGACCTACCGGAGGACCGGTGGCGACGGGTGCATCGCCGTGGCCGACGGGCGGCGCCAACCGCTGCTCGCCCTGGTGCGCCTCGACCGGCTGCGCGCAACCACCACCGGCGACCTGCGCGACGCCCCGGTCCGGGCCGTCCTACGCGGCCTGAACCTCACGGAGGTCGACGAGGCCGACGGGATCGACGCCGCCACGGCGGCGGACGTGGACACGTGGGAGGATGCGGTGGAACACGGATACGGCGGTGAGAGGTCATGAGCGGACACACGACGGACCCGGTGGGCTGGGCGGAGACCCGGCGGCGCATCGTCGCCGCACTCGCGCCGAGGGGCCAGGCAGCACGGTCGCGCGCGGCGGTGACGAAGCGTCCTGCCCCGGGCGACGTCCTGCACGCCGCGGTCACCGCGCCGATGGACGTGCCGCACTACGCGTCCTCGGCGATGGACGGTTTCGCCGTGCGCGGCGACGGCCCCTGGCGGCTGCTGGACGCCCCGGCCGTCGGCGCGCAGGGACGCAACGTGCACATCACCGGCGGCACCCTCGCCGACGGTGAGGCGCTTCCGGCACTCACCGGCTCCCTGGTGCCCGACGGGGCGACCGCGGTGGTGCGCGCCGAGGACGCGCACGTCACCGGCGACACGCTGACGGCCACCACCCCGCCGGCGGGCCGCGACATCCGCCCCGCCGGCCAGGAGTGGTCGACCGGCGACACCCTGGTGGACGCCGGGGAGCGACTCACCGCCCGCCACGTGGCGATGCTCGGCGCGTGCGGCGTCGACACCGTGGAGGTCACGCCACGCCCGCGGGTGGCGTGCGCGTTCACCGGCAACGAGGTCATCACCCACGGTCTGCCGCGCCCCGGGGAGGTGCGCGACGCCTTCGGCGTCTCCTTCCCCGCCCTGCTGGACGCCTGGGGTGCGGAGGTCGTGGGCACCCAGCGTCTGCCGGACGACCCGGTGGCCGTGGAGGACTGGCTGCGGCGTCCCGAGGTGCTCGGCGCCGACATCGTTGTGCTCACCGGCGGGTCGGGACGCTCCGGGCAGGACTTCGCCCGCCGCTTCATCACCCGCGCGGCCGACGAGGTGCTCGCCGAGGAGATCGCCTGTCGGCCCGGGCACCCCACCCTGGTCACGACCAGGTCGCCGGTGCAGATTGCTGGACCACACACCCAATTGGTCATCGGTGTGCCGGGCAATCCTTTCGCCGCGCACGTGGCGCTGCACAGTTTCGTCGCCCCCGCGGTGACCGCGCTGCTGGGTGCCGGTGACCCGGTGGGGACCCGCACCGGGACCATGACCGTGGCCATCGAGTCGATGCCCCGCCAACGGGTACGCCTGCTGCCCGCCACCCGTGACCCCCGCGAGTCTGATTCGCCCCGCTTCACCCCGGCACCCGGCGCGCACTCGCACATGCTGCGCGGGTACGCCGCGGCGGACGTCCTGCTCGTCGTCCCGCCGCAGGGTGTGGCCGCCGGCGACGAGGTGGAGTACGTGGAGCTGTAACTCCGGTACTGGTCAGTCCCGGTAGAGTTCGCCGCCGCGGCTGCGTCCCCGGTTCAGCCACGCGTACACCACCCCGATGAGCAGGCCGCCGCCGATCATATTGCCGACGAGTGCCATCGCCCAGTTCACCGCCACATTGCCGAAGCTCAGCGACTCCAGCACGCCCGCACCGGCAGCGAAGCCGTCGCCCAGGCCGAAGAAGGCCAGGGTGAACAGGGCGAAGTTCGCGATGAGGTGCTCCAGGCCCAGCACCACGAACACGGCGATGACCATCTGGGTCAGCAGGAACTTGCCCGCGTAGTCCTTGATCATCAGCCCGCCGACGATGGCGATGTTCACCACGAAGTTCGCCAGCACCGCCTCGACGAGCACGCCGGACGGACTCTTCGTGAGCTTGCCGTCGGCCAGCGCGGCGATGAGGTGGTCCACGCCGATGCCGCCGAGTTTCGCCGACTGCCCGAGCATCACCGCAATGACCACCGCGCCGACGAGGTTGGCCAGCACCGTCCACAGCACGATCGCGGTGGCCCGTCCCCAACCGATGTGGTGCCGGGCGGCGCCGTAGGCCATGAACATCATGGAGCCGGTGGCCAGTTCCGCGCCGAGCTGCAGGGTCATGGCCAGTCCGATGAAGAACAGGAAGCCGAAGACCACCGGCCCCAGCCCCGGGGCGAGCTGCTCCACGGCGTTGCCGGACACCGCGGCGAAGGCCGTGCCGAGGGTGAGGTAGGCCCCGGCCAGCACGCCGCGCACGGTGTAGCGGGGCAGGTCGTCGCCGAACAGGGCGGTCTTCTTGGCCACCGCGGCATCGGCGGCGGTGTTGAATGCCCCGGCCAGCGGTTCCCTGTCGGTTCTCGTCTCGGTAGTCGTCGCCATAGGGAGTTTGTACTCCAGCACCGGGGACCGGGTTGACCGGCACACCTGCGTTCACCTGCAAAAGCAGGACGTTGACCTGCAGCCCGCGTCGTGGCGATCGGTGACGCCGAACGACCGTTCGTAGCTACCGGCCCGCAGCCGCCCCCGTGGTGTCCCCGCGCTCCCCCAGCGCTCCCCCAGCGCTCCCCCTGAGCGCCCCATGTCAGCTGAGTCATGCCCCAGGTCAAGAATCGGGCATTTTTGTGCCTGGGGCATGACTCAGCTGACGGTGGCCTCCGCCGCGGCGTCGAAGGCGGCAGAGAGCACCGGGGCGGGACGCGAGTCGCGGCGCACCAGCGCGAGATCCAGGCGGACCTCCGGTTCCACGATCGGCAGCGTGGTCAGCCGCGTGGTGCCCACCGCCGGGGCCGGGACCACCACCGCCCACGTGCCGGTGCGTGCCAGGGCCAGCAGCGACTCCACCGAGGTGGCGTCCACCCCCGGGGTGACCTGCACACCCGCCTCGCCCATCACCCGGTCGAACTCCTCGCGGGCGACCATGCCGCGCGACAGCAGCGCGGTGGGCAACGACGCCAGCTCGGCGCCGGTGACCTGCCCGCCGAAGCCGTCGAGCAGGCCGGGGCGTCCGACGGCCACGAAGCGGGTGGTGCCCAGGGAGGTGAAGGTGAGGGCGGGGTCGTGGCGTCCGGCGCGGGCGGCGCTACCGTGCGGGTGCACGATGCCGGCGTCGAAGTCGTGGTCGAGCACCCGGGTCACGATCTCCTCGCTGGTCAGCCCGGCGACCAGGTCCACGCGCAGGGCGGGGTGCTCGCCGACGAGGTTGGACACGATGCCGGCGGCCCGGTCCGTGCCGGAGGGGATGGTGCCGAACCGCACCGTGCCCTCGAGGTTGCCGCGCCGGTGGGCCAGGTCGAGGCTCAGGGAGCGTTGCTCGGACAGGATGCGCCGGGCGTAGGCCAGCACGATCTCACCCTCCTGCGTGATCCCCTGGAACGCGGACTTGCCGCGGTTGACCAGTGGGAAGCCGACCTCGGCCTCGAGTTTTCTGATCGCCTCGGACAGGGTGGACGTCGACACGTAGCAGGACGCGGCGGCGTGACCGAAGTGCTGCTCGCGGGCGAGCGCCTCGAAGTAGGTCAGCTGGGTCAGGAGCATGTCGTCGACGCTACCCCTTCCTCCTCCTGACCAGTGCGATCCCCCCGACCACCACCACGTACAGCCCGATCAGGGTCAGGCACGCCCCCAGCGCCCGGTCCATGTCGTTGGCGCTGAGGCCGAGCTCGACGAGCAGCGGGATCGTGCGGGTCTCACCGGCGACGTTGCCGGCGAAGGTGAGGGTGGCGCCGTACTCCGACAGGGCGCGGGCGAAGGAGAGCACCACGCCGACGGCCATGCCGGGCCACGCCAGGGGCACGAGCACGCGGGTGACCGTCTGCCAGCGGCTCGCACCGTCCAACGCGGCGGCCTCGGTGACCACCGTGGGGATCGCGCGCAGGGCGGTGGCCGTGGTCGCGACGAAGAACGGCAGGGCGACGAAGACCTGCACCACCACCACGGCCAGCGAGGTGTAGGCCACGTGTAGGCCGAGGCCCTCGAGCCACTGGCCGACCAGGCCGCGGCGTCCCCAGAAGAACACCAGCGCCAGGCCGGAGACCACCGGGGAGAGCACCAGCGGGGCGAAGATCACGACCTGGACCACGTCGCCGCGGCGTGGGAACTGGCGCAGCAGCTCCACCAGCCACAACGACAACGGCAGGCCGAGGACCACGCACAACACGGTGGCCACCAGCGCGGTGGACAGCGACAGCGTGAGCGACTGGACGGTGGCCGGGTCGGTGACCAGCTCGACGGCCCGGGCCCAGGGGATGTTCAGCAGCAGCGCGACCAGGGGCCCGAGCAGCAGCAGGACGGCGAGCAGGGCGACACCGGCCACCGCCACCGGCACGGCCGTGACCGCTCGCGAACCGGGACGGGTACCGGTCTTAGGGGGTATCGAAGCCATAGGTCTCGAGGATCCCACGGGCGGTGTCGGAGGACAGCCACTCGAGGAACTCGCCGGCGACCTCGTTGTCCTGGCCCTCGACGGTCAGCGCCGCCGGGTAGGCGTTGGGCTCGAGGTCGTCGTCCAGCTCGACGACGGTGATCTCCTCGGAAGTGTTCTTCTGCAGTGCCATGGCGTCGGTGGCGTACATGAAGCCGGCGTCGACCTCACCGGTGGAGACCTTCGTGGCGACGTCGCTGACGTTGGCTTCCTCGGACACCGTCCAGTTGGCCAGGTCGTAGCCCTTCTCGTCGAGGAGCTCGTGGGCCAGGGTGCCGCAGGGGACGCCGTCGGCGCAGACCGCCAGGCGCGCATCGGCGGTGGTGGCCAGATCGTCCAGCGCGGTGATGTTCGCCGGGTTGCCGGGGGCGGTGGCCAGGACGAGTTGGTTGGTGGCGATGACCTCGGGCTCGGCACCGTCGAAGGCGTCGAGGGCGAGGGCGTCGTCCATGTTCTTCTCGTCGGCGCTGATGAACAGGTCGGCGTCCGCCCCCTGGTCGATCTGCTGGACGAGGGCGGAGGAGCCGGCGAAGTTGTACTCGACCTCGGGGTCCTCCCCCTGCTCCTCGGCGAAGGCCTCGGCGAGCTCGTCACCGGCGTTGTTCAGCGAGGCCGCGGCGAAGACCTGCACCGGCGAGGTCTCGGAGCCGTCAGCGTCCTCGGACCCGGAGGTGGAACAGGCCGCGGCGAAGACCAGGGCCCCGGATGCGGCCAGGATGGCCGTGGTGCGAAGGATTCGGGTCGTGAATGCTGCCATTATTCTTCCGTTCTGCCGTGTGGTTCTCCTCTGCCGACGCCGACGGCGCGCATCCTCGTCATGCTAGCCGCGTGCGCTCCACGACGCGTGGCCGGGAACCACGGGTACCGGCCTGCGCCTCCGGATCCGCGTTCGGAGCTGCCACACGCCGGTCATTCACGCACGCACCCCGGTTCACGGTAGACAGGGTGGAGAGACAGGTCCGAACGACGGGTCTACCATGGCAGAACAGCACGATGACAGCCCGACCACCCGAAGGAGGAGGCCCCCATCACCGCAACGCTCGCGTCCACCCGTCCCGAGGCCGGCCTCCGCCTGACCGACCGCTGGGGACGCACCGCCGACGACCTGCGCATCTCGCTGATCGACAAGTGCAACCTGCGCTGCAGCTACTGCATGCCCGCCGAAGGGCTGCCGTGGCTCAAGAAGGACGCGCTGCTCACCGCGGACGAGGCCGTGCGCCTGGCCGACATCGGTGTGCGGGTGCTCGGCGTCAAGGACATCCGGTTCACCGGTGGTGAGCCGCTGGTGCGCAGGGACCTGGAGGAGATCGTCGCCGGGGTGCGCGCCCGCCACCCGCACGTGCCGATCTCGATCACGACGAACGCGATCGGTCTGGACAAGCGGGTTGATGCGCTGGTGGACGCCGGGCTGACCAGGGTGAACGTGTCCCTGGACACCGTGGACCGGCAGACCTTCGCCGAGGTCACCCGCCGCGACCGTCTGCCGCAGGTCATCGCCGGTCTGGAGGCCGCCAAGGCCGCCGGCCTGGAGCCGGTGAAGATCAACGCCGTGGCGATGCGCGGGGTCAACGACCACGGCGTGGCCGACCTGGCGCAGTGGTGCCTGGAGCGTGGCTACCAGCTGCGCTTCATCGAGCAGATGCCCCTGGACGCCGACCACACGTGGGCGCGCGACAACCTGGTCTCCGCCGAGGAGATCCGCGCACGCCTGTCGCAACGCTTCGACCTGGCGTCCGACCCCACCCCGCGCGGTTCCGCGCCGGCGGAGCTGTGGGAGGTCCGCGACCGCGGCGCCGCGGCGTCCTCCCCCGCGTTGGGGAAGGTGGGCATCATCGCCTCGGTGACGGAATCGTTCTGCGCGGCGTGCACGCGCACCCGCATCACCGCCGACGGGCGGATCCGGACCTGCCTGTTCTCCCAGCAGGAGACCGACCTGATGCACCTGCTGCGCGGCGACGCCGACGACGTGGAGGTCGCTCAGACCTGGGCCACGGCCATGTGGGGCAAGCCGCGGGCCTACGGCTCGGACGCGGTCACCCTCAACGACCCGGAGTACGTGCAGCCCGAGCGCACGATGAGCGCGATCGGCGGCTGAGCGGGTCTCGCTTCTAGAACCAGCGGATGCGTCCGCGCAGGATACCGCGGTAGGCCACGGCGGCGAGGGTGACGATCAGGGCACCGAGCATCACCGGGGTGAGCACGAACTCCCAGTGCTCGTGGGAGGTCATCATCACGATCGGCAGCACCGCCGCCGGCGGGTGCAGGATCCGCAACGCGCACATCAGCATCACCGAGACACCGGTGACCAGGCCGATCGCCCACCAGGACGTGGGCAGCACGTAGTCGGCCAGCACCGCCACGACCGCCACCACGAGGTGTCCGCCGAGTACGCTCATCGGCTGTGACACCGGGGCGGCGGGCAGGACGAAGACCAGCACGCAGGACGCGGCGAAACCAGCCATGAGCAGAGGATGGCCGATGGCCTCGGTGAGCAGGCCGAGCACGCAGATCACCACGGTCACGGCCGCCCCGGAGACCAGCAGGGCCGCCGGGGTGAACGTCGGCTGGGTCCTGGTGAAGAACCCGATGAAGGGGTTGTACGGGTCCGGCGGCGTCGACATGCGTACAGGGTACTGCGCGGCCCGGTTCTACCGGTCGAGTGGATAGACCTCCACGAGGGTGCCGGCGGCCAGTGTGGCCCCGGCGGGGACGCGGATCAGGGCGTCGGCGGTGACGGACTGCGCCAGCAGGTGCGAGCCGGCCCCGCCGACGGGGCGCACGGTCAGTTCGCCGTCGCGCACCTGCGTGCGCCCGCGCAGGTAGCGGTCCTTGTCCGCCAGGCCGTCCTCGGCGGCGGTGATCCTCGCGGTGACCGCGCAGGACGACTCGCCGAGGGCGGGCGCGACGAAGAGCCGGAAGCTCACCGCCGTGGACACCGGGTTGCCGGGCAGGCAGATCACCGGCACACCCTCGAAGCGCGCCAGGCCCTGCGGGCCGCCGGGCTGTTGGGCGACGTGGCCGAACCAGGCGCCGGGGGCGTGCTCCAGGGTCTGCCGGACGACCTCGAACGCGCCGTGGCTGATGCCGCCGCTGGTGACCACGGCGTCCGGCCGCGCCTTGTCGATGGCGGCCGAGAGCGCCGCGCGGAAGGCGGTGGGGTTGTCGGTGGTCTGCACGGTGCCGGCGACGTCGATGTGGTGGACGTGGCACAGGGCGCGCAGCATCGGCCCGTTGGCGTCGCGGATGGTGGCCGCCCCGGGCAGCTGCGCCGGTGCGTCCTGCCCTGCGGTGACCTCGTCGCCACCGGTGCAGATCAGGACGCGCGCCGTGCGCGTGACCGGCACGGTGGTGAGTCCTTGGGCGGCGGCGACGCCGACGGTGCGGGGGTTGACGGTCTCCCCGGCCGGGATGAGCAGGTCGCCGGTGCGGATGTCGGTGCCGCGCAGCCGGACGAACTGGGCGTCCGGCGTCTGCGGGACGGTGACGTGGGTGGCACCGAAGTGCGCGGGGGTACACCTCTCCACGGGCACGACGGCGGCGGTGCGTGCGGGCAGGCGCGCGCCGGTCATCACCGGCACCACGGCGTCCCCCACCGCCCCGCTCGGCAGGACGTCGCGGGGGTCGGCCCCGGCGGCGACGGTGGCGTCCACGGCGAAGGTACCGCCGGCCAGGTGGGCGGACCCCAGGGCGTAACCGTCCATCTGGGAGTTGTCGAAGCGCGGTGAGTCCTCGACGGCGGTGACGTCCACGGCGAGGCGACGTCCGAGCGCCAGGGCCGGGTCGACGTGTTCCACGGGCAGTCCGCCGACGAGCGCGCGGACGGCGGCGAGGTGCTCCTCGGGGGTTCGTACGCTGTGGTTGGTCACAGCGGCGACACTACCGGTAGGAGGCGCTCAGCACTCGTCGTGACTACACGTTCGCCTCGGCGAACCGGGTCCCCGGGCGGTGGTAGACGCCCCAGGCCACCAGCGCCATCAAGACGTACGCGGCGGCGAACAACCAGAAAGCCACGCTGAAGTCACCAGTGACGGAATCCGAGAGGTTCAGCACCTGCGGAATGGCGAAACCGCCGAAACCACCGATCGCCCCAATGAAACCCAGTGCCGCGGCACTCTTACGCTCGTGACCGACCGGGTCGTCCGACGCGACGGAGAGCTCGAAGACCGTGGGAATCATCCGGTAGACCGAACCATTCGCCAGACCGGTCAAGGTGAACAGCACGAGGAAGAGCACCAGATAGCCGGCGAAACCCACCGTCCCCAACGACAGCACCATGACCACCGTGACCAGTGCCATGCACACGAATACCGCCGTACTCACCCGGGCACCGCCGAGCCGGTCGGCGAGACGTCCCCCGTAGGGGCGGGCGAGCGAGCCGACCAGTGGCCCGAGGAATGCGAGACCCAGGGCGGCACCGAGAACCGTGAACGACGAGAACTCCGGGAACTGTGCGTTGATCAGCGTGGGGAATACCGAACCGAAGCCCATGAATGAGCCGAAGGCACCCACGTAGAGGAAGGATATGATCCACAGGTGCTTCTCCTTGAGCGCCGACAGTGACCCCTTGATGTCGTTCGTCGCGTGGGAGAGGTTGTGCATGTAACGGTGCGCACCCCACGCCGCCACCAGGATCAATGGGATCCACATCAGGCCCGCCATCGGCAGGTTGGGGCTGAAGGTCCCGAAGGCAAACAGGCTGACTGCCACCGGGATGACGAGCTGTGCGACCGCCACACCGAGGTTGCCGCCGGCCGCGTTGACGCCGAGTGCCTGACCTTTCTCCGCCTTCGGGTAGAAGAAGGTGATGTTCGACATCGAGCTCGCGAAGTTCCCACCGCCAAGCCCGGCCGTCGCCGCGATCACGAACAGCGACCAGACCGGCGGGTTGTCCATGGACAACACCAGGGCGGTGGCACCAGTGGGGATGAGCAACAGCAGGACGGAAATCACCGTCCAGTTTCGTCCGCCGAAGATCGGCACGGTGAAGCTATAGGGAATGCGGGCCGTCGCACCGACGAGCGGAGGCAGGGAGACCAGCCAGAACTGTTGCGAGGAGGTCAGCTCGATACCGGCCTGCGGCAGCAGGATCACCGTCACCGACCACATCTGCCAGACCGCAAAGCCGAGGAACTCGCAGAACACCGACCAGAAGAGGTTGCGCCGGGCCGTCGGCCGCCCAGGGCCTTCCCAAAAGGTGGGGTTCTCCGGTTGCCAGTTGGTAATCCACCTACCCTCCTCGACGACGAGTTCGGTCTCCGGGGGACAGCCTGTTTCCGGCGGACGGGGTCTCTGGGGGCTCTGGGTTCTCTGGGTTGCGGGAGCAATGGTCATGGGGCGGGTCTCCGATCGGTGCGGGGTTGCGGGCTTCCTGTCCCATCACTTATAACTGCTTCCGAAGCACCCGCCCAGCGGGGAAACAATACTTTTACCGCAGGTAGATGGTAGTTTCCTGGCCTTGTCCGGCACATGATCCACAGGTGTCGACCTCCTCTCAACACCTCGCGGCCACGCGTGAGAGCTTGTTGCTCGGCCTGTAACCCGGACAAGACTGCGGGGTAATCTCGGCCCCCTAGTCTCTCGCCCATGAACTCAACTCCAGAAGTCAGTAGCGATGAGAAATCAGTAGACACGGTGGACACGGTGTGCGGCTACTGCGGCGTGGGCTGCGGGATCACCCTCACCGCCGAGGGGACGGCCGATTCCCGGCGCGTCCTCACGTCCACGGGGACCGGCACGCACCCCGCCAATCGGGGCAGGTTGTGCACCAAAGGAAGCACCACCGCCGACCTGCTCAACGCTGGCGGTCGTCAGTCGACGGCCCTCATTGACGGCAAGCCGGTGGGCCTCGACGAGGCCGTCTCGGAGGCGGCCCGCAGGTTCACCGCCATCCGTGAGGAGCACGGCGACGACGCCGTCGCGTTCTACGTGTCGGGTCAGATGTCCTTGGAGTCGCAGTACCTGTCGAACAAACTGGCCAAGGGCTACTTCCGCACGAACCTCATCGAGTCGAACTCCAGGCTGTGCATGGCCAGTGCCGCTACGGGCTACAAGCAGTCCCTCGGCGCCGACGGCCCTCCGGGTAGCTACGACGACCTCGATCACGCCGACGTCTTCCTGGTCATCGGCGCAAACATGGCCGACTGCCACCCCATCCTCTTCCTGCGGATGATGGACCGGGTCAAAGCCGGCGCGAAACTGATCGTGGTCGACCCACGGTTTACTGCGACGGCGAAGAAGGCTGACCTGTACCTGCCCGTCCGCCCCGGCACCGACATGGCACTGCTCAACGGCCTGCTCCGACTGATCACTGATGCTGGGGACGTCGACGAAGAGTTCATCGCGGAGTTCACCGAGGGGTGGGACGCCATGCCCAGCCACCTCGCCGACTACCCCGTCGACACGGTCTCGGAGATTACGGGCATCGCCGTGGACGATCTGAAAACCGCCGCGGCGTGGATCGGGTCCACGCGGAACCTCATGAGCCTGTGGACGATGGGACTCAACCAGTCGGTACACGGAACGTGGCACACCACCGCGCTGTGCAATCTACACCTGGCGACCGGCGCGATCTGCCACGAGGGGGCCGGCCCGTTCTCGCTGACGGGGCAGCCTAATGCCATGGGCGGACGCGAAATGGGATACATGGGTCCGGGGCTACCGGGCCAACGAACGGTCCTGAATCCCGACCACCGACTGCAGGTCGAGGAAATATGGCAGATCCCCCAGGGCACCCTGCACGACAACCTCGGCGGCGGCACGGTGGACATGTTCGACGCTCTCGCGGACGGTCGGATCAAGGCGGTGTGGGTGATCTGCACGAACCCGGTGGCCTCGGTGGCCAACCGGTCGAGGGTCATCGCCGCGCTGGAGAATGCGGAGTGCGTGGTCGTCCAGGATGCCTTCGCCGGTTCCGCCACCGCGGAGTACGCCGACGTGCTGCTACCTGCGGCGCTATGGACAGAATCGGAGGGGGTGATGGTCAACTCGGAACGCACGCTCACGCTTACTGCCCCGCTGATGGACTCCCCGGGGCAGGCGCGTCCGGACTGGGAGTTGATCTGCCGGGTCGCCCAGGAGATGGGTTTCGCCGGCTTCGACTTCCCGGACGCCTCATCGGTATTCGACGAAATTCGGCGCTTCCACAACCCGGAAACCGGGTGGGACATCCGTGGCGTGGACTACCCCAGGCTGCGTCGCGGGCCGGTGCAGTGGCCCGCGCCGGCGAGTTCCCCCGACTCCCGGCACCCGGTGCGTTACCTCAACGACGGCATCAGCCAGTCCGTGCACACGGACGGCGACGGAAACCGTCCCCGGCTGGCCTTTCCCACACCCTCGCGGCGCGCGCAGTTCCTCGCCCGTCCGTACCTCCCGCCGGCTGAGTGCCCTGATGCGAACTATCCCCTGGTCCTGACCACCGGCCGACTGCCGCACCAGTGGCACACGATGACGAAGACCGGGCGCGTGGCCAAACTGATGAAGCTCAATCCGTCGGGGTTCGTTCATCTGCACCCCACCGATGCCGAGGCCCGTGACATCGCAGAGGGAGACCTCGTCGAGATCGCCTCACGCCGAGGCTCTGTTCAGGCCCCCGCCGTCGTCAACGACGGAATTGTCCAGGGAACCTGTTTCATGCCGATGCACTTCCCCGACCAGGTGGTCAACGAAGCGACCAACGACGCCGTGGACCCGGAGTCGCTGCAACCGGAGTTCAAGGCGTGCGCTGTGGACGCGGCGAAGGTCGCGGTCAGCGCGTCCGCTGCGGTCAGCGCGTCCGGCGACATGCTCGACCGGATCTTCGACGGGGACGGGCACTCCCCTGCCCCAGTGCTGACCGACCTCGAGAAGGTGTACCTCGACGGTATGCTGCGCGGGCTTCGGGCGAATCCGCCGCAGGACGCTGTGCCGGCGGTGCCGGTGGTGCCTGCCCAGGCCCCGTTGTCGCCGCAGGCACGGGCCTGGGTGGACGGCACGTTGGCGGGAATGTTCTCCCGTCTGGCTCCCCTCACCGACGACGGTGGCCCAGACGACGATGCCACCGACCTCTCCTCCGACTCTCCCGCAGTCACCGTGGTGTGGGCGTCGCAGACTGGCTCGGTGGAAGACTACGTACCCTCGCTCGTCGCAGCGATTTCGGAGAGAGGTTACAGCGCGCGCGCCGTGCCAGCAGACGACGTAGGTGCCGAGGGCCTGACCGGTACCGTCCTGTTCGTGGTGTCCTCCACCGGTGACGGTGAGGCCCCCGATAACGGGGAGTCACTGTGGGACACCGTGATGGCGATGGACCCCCATGCGTCACCGTCCTGTCTGCAGGACCTGTCCTACTCGGTGCTGGGTTTCGGGGATTCCTCCTACTCTGACTTCTGCGGCTTCGCCCGCTCGCTCGACGAGCGCCTGGCGGAACTGGGGGCCACCCGGATCGCCGCGTGGCAAGCCTGCGAACCGAACTACGAATCCACGGCGAGAACCTGGCAGAACCGGGTGCTGGACGCCCTGCCGGACGCTGGCGCGCCGGCGCCTGCGCCCGTCGCTGCACAGACCCCTGTGCCAACCCCTGCACCCACCTACAGTCGCCGGCACCCTCTGATCACCGAGATCCTGGAGTCCTCCCGGTTGACCGGCGACGACTCCGCCAAGGACGTCCGGCGGGTGGCGTTCGCCCTCCCCAAGGACACGCTGAGCTACACCACCGGGGACGCCCTCGGAGTCTGGCCAACGAACCGCCCGGAAGTCGTCGACGAGTGGCTCTCCCTCACCGGTCTCGACCCGGACACGGACATTCGGGTGGACGAGACAACCCTTCCCCTGCGCGAGGCACTGACAACCACCTTCGACATCACCACCATCACTCCGGACGTCCTGCGACTGGTGCACACCCACCATCCCCACGCGGGACTCGCCGGCACAGACGGCATCGCCGACGACCCGGCGCGCGCTCGGGAGTTCGCCTGGGGCCGCCACACCGCAGACCTGCTGACGACGCACGCCGTCGACGCGTCCGCCGAAGAGTGGGCGCAGGCGCTGCCCCGGATGAAGCCCCGCATGTACTCAATCTGCTCGAGCCCTCACACCGATGCCACCCAGGTGGAGATCACCGTCTCGGCCGTGGAATTCCGGACTGATGGCGGACGACGCCGCGGTGTGTGCTCCGGCTTCCTCGCGCAAGCCAACGCCGGCGACCGGGTGCGCATCTTCGTCTCACCCAATAAAAACTTCGGGCCACCGGAGGAGCCTTCCGCGCCGGTCATCATGGTCGGGCCCGGCACAGGGGTCGCACCATTTCGTGGCTTCCTGCACGACCGTAGGCACCGCGGGGCGACCGGGGACAGCTGGCTTTTCTTCGGTGAGCAGCACGCTGCCACGGACTTTCTCTACCAGGACGAATTCACCGGCTTGCGCAAGGACGGCGTGCTCACCCGCCTCGATACTGCGTTCTCCCGGGATCAGAAGGACAAGGTCTACGTCCAGGACCTCATGCTGCGCAATGCCGGCGAACTGTGGTCGTGGATCGACCGGGGTGCCTACCTCTATGTCTGCGGAGACGCCAGGAAGATGGCCCCGGACGTCGACGCCACGCTGCACCGCATCGTCGCCGAACAGGGCCGGATGGATCCCGAGGCGACGCGGCGTTTCATGTCCGTGCTGTCGTCGGAACGCCGCTACGTCAAGGACGTCTACTGACCGCCATGCCGTTGTTACCGCCACGTGTCGCCGCCGTCACGGACGTCCGACGGCCGTGAACCGCTCGTAAAACACTTCTCTCAACAGTGTCTTCGCCGGTGAATGGACCATAGCGTGAGGCACATGGACACAGCACACAACCCTCAACCAACAAACCGCATCGTCGTCGTCGGCTTCGGTATGGTCGGCCACCGGACGGTCACCGACATCCTCGACCGCGACCCCGACGCGGACATCACGGTGATCTCGGGTGAACGGTGCCACGCCTACGACCGTGTCGCCCTGTCGAGCTATGTCTCCACGTGGGACCGCGGCAATCTGGAGCTTTCCGAACTCCCGGGGACGGTCAGGGTTCACCATGCCCGGGTGACCGGAATCGACCGGGACAAACACACCGTCTCGTGCGAGAGTGATGCCCCCGGTGAACCGGAGGTCATCGGCTACGACCACCTGGTGCTGGCCACGGGCTCCTACCCCTTCGTCCCACCGGTCCCGGGCAACGACCTTGACAGGTGCATGGTCTACCGGACGATCAACGACCTGGACCGCATCCGCGACATCGTTGAGCATGCCCGACGTGCCGGACGCCAGCCACGCGGCGCGGTCATCGGCGGCGGGTTGCTGGGGTTGGAGGCAGCCAACGCACTCCTCTTGCTCGGCGCGCAGGCCCACATCATCGAACGATCCCCTCGACTTATGCCGCTGCAGGTCGACCCTGCCGGCGGTGTTCTCCTCGCAGACAAGGTCCGCGACCTGGGTGTCACGGTGCACTTGAACACCTCCACACAAAGCATCCGGGAGACCACCTCGTCGGACGGAACCCCAGACTCTCTCGAGATGTCGCTCAGCAGCAACGAAGACCATGCCCCGGCGAACGAGGAGCTGCTTCCCGTCGACATCGTCATCTTCTCCACCGGGGTGCGCCCGCACGACTCCCTCGCCACGGCTGCCACAGGCACGCCCTTGGACACCGCGCCGCGGGGTGGGATCCTCGTCGACGCCTTGTGCCGCACCAGCGACCCCGATATCAGCGCCGTCGGCGAGTGCGCCGCCGTCGACGGGGTCTGTTACGGCCTCGTGGCACCCGGCTACTCGACCGCCGAGATCGTCGCCGACCGTCTCACTGGACGCGAAGCCACCCCTTTCGAGGTCCCAGACATGTCCACCAAACTTAAACTGATGGGGGTCGATGTCGCCAGCTTCGGCGACGCCCACGGCACCACCGAGGGGGCGCGCCCCCTCACCGTCAACGACCCGGTGTCCGGCACTTACGGCAAGCTCGTCATGGACGGCAACGGCCGGACACTGCTCGGCGGCGTCCTCGTCGGCGACTGCACGTCCTACGCGTTGCTGCGGCCCATGGTCGGCGGCGAGCTGGACGCACCGATGTCCTTCCTCGCCCCCGCCGCTAGTGGTGCTGACGGTACTGACGGGGCGGGTGTGGGAGTCGGTGCCCTGCCCGATGCCGCACAGATCTGCTCCTGCAACGCCGTATCCAAGGGCGATGTCCGCGAAGCTATCGGCGACGGTGCCTGCTCGGTGACGGACCTGAAAACCTGCACACGGGCAGGGACGAGCTGCGGTTCCTGCTTGGGCCTGCTCAACCAGTTGCTCGATGCCGAGGGAGTGGAACTGTCCAAGGCCCTGTGCGAGCACTTCCCTCAGTCCAGGGCCGAACTCTTCGAGTGCGCCGCGGCTTCGGGCCTGCGCGACTTCCCCGGGTTCATCGCACGGTTCGGCACCGGACGAGGTTGCGAGATCTGCAAGCCGACCATGGCATCTATCTTCGCCACGCTCAACACCGGCCACCACGTCCTGGACGATGGTCACGCGGCCCTCCAAGACTCCAATGACCGCTTCCTGGCGAACATCCAAAGGAATGGCTCCTACTCCGTGGTGCCCCGCATGCCCGGTGGCCAGGTCACCGCCGAGCAGCTGATCGTGTGCGGTGAGATCGCCCGCGACTTCGACCTGTACACCAAGGTCACCGGCGCCCAACGTATCGACATGTTCGGCGCCCGGGTCGACCAACTCCCCGCCATCTGGCGCAGACTGGTGGACGCCGGCATGGAGTCCGGCCAGGCCTATGGCAAGGCGCTCCGGGCGGTGAAAAGCTGCGTGGGAACCGACTGGTGCCGGTATGGCCAGCAGGACTCGGTGAAGATGGCCGTGGACCTGGAGATGCGCTACCGGGGTCTGCGCAGTCCCCACAAGTTGAAAATGGGAGTTTCCGGTTGCGCCCGCGAGTGCGCAGAGGCTCGGGGCAAGGACGTCGGCGTCATTGCCACGGAACACGGCTGGAACCTGTACGTCGGCGGCAACGGTGGAGCGACCCCACGGCACGCTGAACTGCTGGCCGGGGATCTCGACGAACGCACGCTGATCAGCTACATCGACCGCTACATCGGCTTCTACGTCCGCACCGCCGACCGGCTGCAACGCACCGCCGCCTGGCAGGCGGAGATGGACGGCGGCCTCGACCACATTCGAGACGTGGTCTGCGACGACTCCCTCGGCATCGCTGCCGACCTGGAGGCCTTCATCGACCGCCACGTCGAGGACTACACCGACGAATGGCGGGATGTCCTCGACGATCCGGAGAAGCTCGGCCGCTTCGTCTCCTTCGTCAACGCACCCGAGTCACCGGACCCCACCGTCCAGTTCCAGAAGCAGGACGGTCGCAAGGTCCCGCTGCCGCTACCCGCGCTGCACACCGCAGTCTGATAATCGCAGTCTGACGACCACCCAGAGAGGAAATGATCCACCATGACTTACACCACCATCTGCCTCCTCGACGACCTCGAGGAGAACCTCGGTGCCGCCGCCCTGCTCGACGATGGCACCCAGATAGCCCTGTTCCGCGCCGGCTCCACCGTGTACGCCGTGTCGAACATCGACCCGTACATGGGTGCGGCTGTGATCAGCAGGGGAATCGTCGGCGAGGCGGACGGCGAGGCCACGGTGGCCTCGCCACTACTGAAGCAACGCTTCCGCCTGTCCGACGGCCAGTCGTTGGAAGACGACGGGAACTGTTTGGCGACCTATGCGGTCAGGCTCGACGACGATGAGGCCGGTGCCCTGGCCGGCGGTCGTCGCGTGCAGGTGTGCCACTGACCTGGGAACCCCGCCCTTTTCTCTCACGACCGTCCGGTGGCGTGTAAGAAAACCGACCCACACCTGTTGCCCTGGTGACCGGTCGGTGAAACACCTGATTCCTACCATCAAGAGTGACAGAACCTGACGAACTTCTGCTCTCACTTGGAGGAACTCCCATGACCATTGTCATGACCGGACTCGACGTACGTGACCGATTGGTTGTCCTTGTCGGCGGTGGGACCGTCACTGCCAGGCGCGCAGACCGACTGATCGACGAAGGTGCGGTCCTGCGCATCGTCGCGCCACGGCTCTCCGCTGACACCGCCGCAGTGATCCACAAGCATGCGACTCTTGACCCGGGCCGCGTGGCGTGGGTAGCCCGCACCTTCCACCCGGCCGATCTCGACGACGCATGGCTCGTCCACACCGCCACGGGCAATCCGTCGGCGGATTCGGCGGTGGTGGCCGCCTGCGATGAACGCAGGATCTGGTGCATCGACGCCGGTGACGCCCTTGGGGGAAGCGCGCGTCTCTGCGCGGTGGCCCGTCACGGCGACGTGGCGATCGGCACCGTCTCCACCGATGGCCCAGACCCACGTCGCAGCACCGAGATCCGATCCGCGGTACAGCGCCAGTTGGACCGTGGTCTGTTGCCGACCCGGCGGATCCGCGGCCGGGCCGGCGAGGAGGGCTACGAGCGCGGGTCGGTAGTCCTCATCGGCGGCGGCCCCGGCCCAGGGGACCTATTGACGCTGCGTGGCTACCGGGCATTGCTGCAAGCCGACGTGATCATCCACGACAGGCTCGGCCCCACCGATGTCCTGGAGGACGTCGGACCGGACGTGGAGATTATCGATGTTGGCAAAGCCCCGGGCCGCCACCGCGTGCCCCAGGAGCAGATCAACGGCCTGATCATCGACCGAGCCCGCCGTGGGCTGAAGGTGGCCCGTCTCAAGGGTGGCGACCCCTTCGTGTTCGGGCGCGGCGGCGAGGAGGCGCAGGCCTGCACCGCGGCTGGCATACCGGTTGACGTCCTCCCGGGTGTCAGCAGCGCGGTCTCGGCACCGGCGGTGGCGGGTGTTCCTGTGACACACCGTGGTGTAGCAGATAGCCTCTACGTGGTGAATGGCCATCGACGTCCCCGACCTGCAACCCTCGCCGCCCTTCAGGACGACGACACCACCGTCGTCGTCCTCATGGGCGTCGCCACATTGCAGGAGTTCTCCTCCGACGCCCTGGCGTCCGGCGTCCCGCGCGACCGGCCGGTGGCCATCGTCGAGAACGCCCACCGCACTAATCAACGGGTGTTCCGCACGACCCTCGCAAACGTCACGAACACTGCCCGGACCAACTCCGTGGCTAATCCTGCGGTAATCATCGTCGGGGAGACCGCGCGTGCCGGCCTCCTCACCGACGACACCACCGCCGTGAAGGCGTCTGCATGAGGGAGGCGAAACAGATCTCGGAGGCGTTGGAGGGGTGCACGATTCTGCTGCCCGTCGACAGGCGGTCGGCGGAGTTCGCGACGGCCCTGCAACGTCACGGGGCATCGACGATCATCGCGCCCCCACTGACGATCACGCCGCACTTCGACGACGCAGAACTCCTTCACGAGACCCGCTTGCTGCTCGAGACTCCCCCGGACATCGTCGTGGTCACCACCGGTGTCGGCTTCCGCGGGTGGATGGACGCCGCCGAACAGGACGGGATCCAGGTCGACTTAATCAGCTCTCTGCGACGCCCTCAGATCCTGGTCCGCGGGCCCAAGGCCCGTGGTGCTGTCCAGCAAGCTGGCCTCGAGATCGACTGGGTCGCAGAGACCGAGACCTCGGCCGAGATTACCGAGTACCTCCTGGCCGAAGGGGTTCGGGGCAAGCGCATCGTAATCCAGCATCATGGCGAAGGCGACCCCGAGATGGAGAGCACACTCGTGGCTGCCGGGGCCGAGGTACAGGGGCTCACGATCTACCGGTGGGGTGCTCCGCCGGACCCGGACCTGGTGGGACGGACCACGGGGATGGTGGCGGCAGGCAACGTGGACGCAGTGCTGTTCACCTCGGCACCCGGTGCGAGGGCCTGGCTGCGTTTCGCCGAGCAACTCGGAACCTTACCTGCCATCCAGCAGCTCTCCGGCGAGCGCACGATCTTCGGGGCGGTGGGGCCAATCACCGCCGTGCCCCTTGAGGCTGCCGGACTGTCGCCGGCTATCCCGGAACGTTTCCGCCTGGGGGCGCTCGTACGTGAGACGGTGCTCCTGATGGCGGGGCCGCATACCGCGACCGCCACGCCATACGGCCCGCTCCATGTGCGTACCGGGGGCATCCTGCTGGACGGTCGCTTTCATCCTTTGGGACGCACCGGTTCAAATCTTTTGCGGATCCTGGCAGCCCGTCCTGGTCGCGTGCTGTCGCGGGAGGAAATCTCCAAGGAGTTGTCGAGCGGTATCACGGGTGGTCACGCCGACGGGTGGTCCGATGAGCAGACCACGGAGCGCGCCGTGGAGGTCACGGTCGCGCGGATCCGCAGCGCGCTCGCTGAGCCGGATCTGATTCAGACGGTGTACAAGCGCGGTTACCGGCTTGCCGTCGCCGACGTTCCAGAATAGCAAAACACCGCCCCGGCCCGCTTGTGCAGCGGGTCGGGGCGGTGTCGACGAGCGTCGGGAAGTGTTTACTTCTCGGCGTTCTGGCCGGCCTCGAACGGGAAGCCCAGCTCGCGCAGCAGCGCGCGGCCTTCCTCGTTGTTGGTGGCGGTGGTCACCACGGTGATGTTCATACCGCGGGGACGGTCGATGGAGTCGACGTCGATCTCGTAGAACATGGACTGCTCGTTGAGACCGAAGGTGTAGTTGCCGTTGCCGTCGAACTGCTGGTCCGAGAGACCGCGGAAGTCGCGGATTCGGGGCAGGGCCACGGTCAGCAGGCGGTCGAGGAACTCCCACATGCGGTCGCCACGCAGGGTGACGCGGGCGCCGATGGGCATGCCCTCACGCAGCTTGAAGTTCGAGATCGCCTTCTTGGCCTGGCGGATCTGCGGCTTCTGACCGGTGATCAGGGTGAGGTCCTTGATGGCACCGTTGATCAGCTTGGAGTCGCGGGCAGCCTCGCCGACACCCATGTTCACGACGACCTTGGTCACGCCGGGGATCTGCATGACGTTGTCGAAGTTGAACTCGGTGTTCAGGTTCTCCCGGATCTCGCCGCGGTAGCGGCTCTTGAGACGGGGGGTGTAGTTGTCGCTCATCAGATGTCCTTCCCGGTGCGGCGGGAGATGCGGATCTTCTTGCCGTCCTCATCGAAGCGGAAGCCGACGCGGGTGGGCTCGCCGTCAGCGTCGAGGACCATCACGTTGGACACGTGGATGGGGGCCTCCTGGGTGACGATGCCCTCGGACTCGGCGCCACGCTCGGGCGCGGAGTTCACGACGTGCTTCTTGATGCGGTTGACGCCCTCGACCAGGACCTTGTCGCGCTGCGGGAAGGCCTCGATGACCCGACCCTTCGCGCCCTTGTCCGGACCCGAGATGACCAGGACGGTATCGCCCTTGTGGATCTTCATGGGTTAGATCACCTCCGGTGCGAGAGAAACGATGCGCATGAAGCGCTTGTCACGCAGCTCGCGGGCGACCGGCCCGAAGATGCGGGTACCGCGGGGGTCGGTGTTGTCCGCACCCTTGATGAGAACGGCAGCGTTCTCGTCGAACTTGATGTAGGAGCCGTCCGGACGACGGGTCTCCTTCTTGGTGCGCACGATGACAGCCTTGACGATGTCACCGGACTTCACGTTTCCGCCGGGGGTTGCTTCCTTGACGGTGGCGACGACGATGTCGCCGATACCGCCGGAGCGTCGGGTGGAGCCGCCGAGCACGCGGATGACCAGGATTTCCCGGGCTCCGGTGTTATCGGCGACCTTCAGACGCGATTCCTGCTGAATCACTTCTAGTCTCCTTGTAGACCTAGTAGTTCTGTGCACGTGGGATTACCGACCCTCACGTGCGCGGTCCGTGCCTCTTCGCGGTCCAGCCGGTCGGCGGTCCGGTCCGCGCGAAGCGCACCGGAGCGACCTATGGACCACAGGCAACCGCTCAAGTATGCCACCAGCGACGCCACGGGCCAAACCTGCCTATTTACATGACGGACAAGGCCCGCCCGGTACCACCGGGGGCACCCCCGAAAATTACCCTATGGGGTACGTCACAGTAACGCCTCAATCTGTATTCTGCTCACTTTTCACACAGTGACGAATTACGTCACATTCACCCGACCGCGCCTCCCTGAAGATTCCCCCGCGCCAAGCCAGAACGCGAGCGCCGGCAGACATCCTTTTCCTCTCCTACCAGTACAATCGCCATCTGGACAAGGGTGACAAAAGTTGGACACGGCCCCCTATTTCGGCGCTTTAGAACTCGCCGAACCCATACCGAGGGGCGTAGTACCCGCCACTCAGGTAAGCCTCCAATTACATTTCATAACAGAACGTAGTACCACTGAAACTGTTTTACCCCGCGACAGGCCGGTGCTGCGCTGGTAACTTCTCCCCCGAACGGCGGAACCACCCGCCTCCGACCGGAGACTTGACCCCTTCGGACGGCCACACCAGTTCAGTGAGGAAACACACTTTCATGACCATCAAGAAGAGCCTGCTCGCCGCAGCCACCGCCACCACCCTCGCCGTCGCCGGTACCGGCATCGCCTCCGCCCAGGACGGCACCGAAGACACCGAGACCCAGGGCTCCTTGTCCTCGCTCTCGTCCTCCTCCTCCGAGGGCGAAGACGGTGATTTCGAAGGCCTCCTCGGCAGCATGGCCGACGCCAGCGAGATCCTCGCCGTCATCAACACCTTCGGCGGTGCCGTTGCCGGTTCCATCGACATCATCCCGGACATCTACACCGCCATCCAGGGCTTCCAGGACATGGTGGACGACTTCGAGTTCCCCGCCCTGCCCTTCTGAACTGACACCGCGCCCGCGGTAGACAGACTCCTCAGCAGGACAGAAGAAGTGAAACGGCCCCGACCTCCCGGTCGGGGCCGTTTCGTATGCCTACACCCCCGAACGAGGGTCCGCAATCTCACCGCACGCCGATCCCCTGGCTCTCTTCTCCGGACCAACCGATCAGGCCATACCCTCCCGCCGTACGATCGCGATTGCGCCCGTCATCCCCGACATTCTCTTACCCTGCCCCGTACCTCCAGTCCGATACCGACGTCTCCTGGCCACCTCAAACTGATATACCCGCCCCCGTATTTCGCTTTGACCAGTGCGAATATATCCCTGCCCGGAGAAAACCGTTCATGCTACGTTCTGCTTTGTCCCCCTCACCACTGATCCTCAAGAGGAGCGAAACAAGCATGAAGACTCGTAAGACTCTCCTGACCGCAGCCACCGCCGCCACCCTGGCAATCGCCAGCACCGGTATCGCCTCCGCCCAGGAGGACCTGCCCGACGAGACCGGCAGCACGGGTAGCTCCGCCTCCAACGACGAGACCGGCAGCGCCCCCACCGCCCCGTCCGCTGAGCTGTCGAACCAGCGCGACGTCCTCGGTTCCATCACCGGTGCGGACGCCCTCGGATCCTGGACCGACGGGCAGTTCGACTACGGGAAGGCCTCTGAGGCTCTCGTCAGCCTGGCCGCCGGCGGAGCAGCCGTCGCCACCCTCGCCGGCGCATACGTCGCCGTCGTCGACGCCTCCGACGCCTCCGACGCCTTCCAGGGCGTTCTCGAGAACAGCCGCGGCTTCATCGAGAGCCAGATCGGCTAAGAGCCCGAGCGCCGACTACTTAACACCCCGCCCCCTCCGGCGGGGTGTTTTCCCATGTCAGCGTCTACCCACTACACCCAAAAGGGGCACACTAAGATCTTCCTGTGGACCTTTGTTCGTAGATACAACATGATAGGGGACGGAACGAACACGTCAGCTACCCCACTCGGAATAGCTGGACACTGACACAAGAGGAATCCCCATGAAGCTCAAGAAGTCTCTGCTCGCCGGCGCCACCGCCGTCACCCTCGCCATCACCGGCACCGGCATGGCCGCAGCCCAGGATGGCAGCCTGCCCACCGGCTCCCTGACTACCTCCAGCGAGACCGAGTCGAGCGATCTCAGCTCGATCACCTCCTCCCTCAGCGAGGGTTCCTCCGAAGGCTCTTCGGAGGGTTCCTCGAACATCGACATCGAGGCATACCTCGAGGACATCTTCGGCGACGATGGTGTCCTCGGCTCCTTCGTAACCGAGGAAGATGGTGGCTGGTCCAACGGTATCGGCAACATCACCAAGGTCATCGGCCTCATCTCCGCAGCGATCGGCCTCGGCGGCCTCTTCAGCTAGACCTGACCAAACGGGCACTCCCCACTGGTCTCCCCCGACCCCTGCTATTCATTGCGCGAGTCTCACCCAAGATCTAAGGTGAACCTATCCTCGAGCGTGGATGCGGGGGTCGAGCCATGCCTCCACGCTCGTTCCGACGAGTGAAAGGGGCCCGATGACGACGGGAACCACCGATGTTGCCGCGCCACCCGGCCCATCCGCCACCTCCCGACTGCGCAGACGCCGGCTCCTCGGCCTCCTCTGCCTCACCGTCCTGCTCGTCATCGGATTCCTACTCAGCCTCGCCTACGGCTCCCGCGTCATCCCCACCGACGTGATGCTGGACTCCCTGCGCCAACTGCCCTCCGCACTCCGTGCCGACCGGATCGACGACCCCGACCTCCAGGTCATCACGGAGCTCCGCTTTCCCCGGACCCTCATCGGTCTCATCGTCGGGGCCGGACTCGGCGTGGCCGGCGCACTGATCCAGGGGCACACCAGAAACCCCCTGGCCGACCCCGGCATCCTCGGCATCTCCTCGGGTGCCGCCCTCGCCGTCGTCGTCAGCTTCGCCGTCTTCAACGTCTCCGGCACCGCCGCCACCGCCGCCTGGGCCTTCGGCGGCGCGCTGATCGCCACCTGCGCCGTCTTCGGACTCGCCTCCGTCGGCGGCGGCAACGTCCACCCCCTGACCCTCATCCTCGGCGGCGCTGCGATGAACGCCGTCCTGCAGGCGATTATCAGCGCCTTCGTCCTCACCGACGAGAACAACCTCGACCGGATGCGTTTCTGGACCGTCGGCTCCGTCGCCGGACGCGACATGACGATCTTCTGGGGTGTGCTGCCGATCATCATCATCGGTCTGATCCTCGCCTTCGCCACCGGCCCCCATCTCAACCTCCTCAACCTCGGCGACGACGTGGCCACCGCTCTCGGCGTGAACACCAAGGTGGCCCGCCTGATGGGCATGGTGATCATCGCCCTGCTCGCCGCGGCCGCCACCGCCGCCGCCGGCCCCATCGCCTTCCTCGGCCTCGTCGTCCCCCACCTGGTGCGCTCCATCACCGGGCCGGACTACCGGTGGATCCTGCCGTACTCCGCGCTCGGCGGAGCAACCCTGCTGCTCTACGCCGACGTCCTCGGACGCCTCGTCGCCCGCCCCGGTGAACTCCAGGTCGGCATCGTCCTGGCCTTCGTCGGTGCACCACTGTTCATCTACATGCTCGTGCGCAGGAAGGTCGTGCAGCTATGACCCAGAACGCCGGCACCCGCTCACGCACGAAACTCACCTACGTCCACGAGGGCACGGTCCCCGAGCGTCCCGCCTTCCGCCTCGGGGCACTGTCGATGGTCTGGCGTCCCCGGCAGTTCGCGGTCTCGGCAGCCCTCGCCGTCGGCGTCGTCCTGTTGCTGCTGCTGTCCATCTGCCTCGGCGACTACCCGCTGACCCCGATCCGCGTGGCCGAGGTCATCGGTGCCCGCCTCTTCGACGCCCTGCACCTCACCGCGCTGCGCGACATGATCGTGGAGCCCTCGCGCATCGAGGAGCTCGTGGTCTTCGACTGGCGCATGCCCCGCTCGGTGACCGGCATCGTCGTGGGCACCGCCCTGGGCCTCTCCGGCGCACTCACCCAGTCCGTGACCCGCAATGCCCTGGCCAGCCCGGACATCCTCGGTATCACCACCGGTGCCTCCGCCATGGCCGTGACCATCATCGTTCTCGGCGGCGGGGCGTCCGGCGGACTGGTCGGCTGGCTCTCCGGCGTCGGTATCCCCGTCGCCGCCCTCATCGGCGGCCTGCTCACCGGCCTGGCCATCTGGCTGCTGGCCTACCAGCGGGGCATGGACCCCTTCCGCCTGGTGCTCTCCGGCATCATCATCTCCGCCCTGCTGATGGCCTACATCTCCTTCCTCATGACGCGGGCGGACCTGCGCGACGCCACCACCGCACAGATGTGGCTTTCCGGCTCGCTGAACGCCTCCAACTGGACGCGTGCCATGCCGGTGATCCTCCTGGTGCTCATCGGTGTTCCGGTTTTCGCCTGGATCTCCTTCCAGCTCATGGCCAGCATCCTGGGCCCGGACGTCGCCCGCTCCCTCGGCCAGAACGTCACCGGCGTGCAGGTCGCGCTGCTGGTGTTCTCCGTCGCCCTGGCCGCCGTCGCGGTCTCCGCCGCCGGCCCCATCGGCTTCGTCGCCTTCGTCTCCCCGCAGATCGCCCAACGGCTGTGCGGACGCTCCACCCCGCCGCTGCTGGCGTCCGGCCTGTTCGGCTCCTGCCTGCTGATCCTCGCCGACATGGCCACCCAGTCGATCCTCCCCGTCGAACTGCCCGTCGGCCTGCTGACCTCCGCCGTCGGCGGCCTGTTCCTGATCTACCTGCTCATCCAGAACAACCGGAGGGCCTCCACCGAATGAGTACCCAGAAGAGTCTCCAGACCAACACCATCAGCGCCTCCGGCCTCACCGTCGGCTACGGCAAGGCCGACCCGATCATCAGCGACCTCTCGCTGAACATCCCCGGCGGCAAGGTGACCACCATCATCGGGCCCAACGGCTGCGGCAAGTCCACGCTGCTGCGCTCCCTGTCCCGCCTGCTGCCCTCGCGCACCGGCGACGTCCTGCTCGACGAGACCGACATCGGCACGATGAAGCGCAAGGACCTGGCGAAGATCATCAGCGTGCTGCCGCAGTCCCCGCTGTCGCCTCCCGGGCTCATCGTCTCCGACCTCGTCGCCCGAGGGCGCCACCCGCACCAGAGCTGGATCCGCCAGTGGTCCTCCACCGACGAGGAGGAGGTCATGGCCGCCCTCGAGATGACCTCGGTGGCCAACCTCGCCGACCGTCCCGTGGACTCCCTGTCCGGCGGACAGCGCCAGCGCGTGTGGATCTCCATGGTCCTGGCCCAGCAGACCGAGGTGCTCTTCCTCGACGAGCCGACCACCTACCTCGACCTCTCCCACTCCATCGAGGTCCTCGACCTGGTCCGCGAACTCAGGCGACGCCTGGACCGTACGGTGGTCATGGTCCTGCACGACCTCAACCTCGCCGTGCGCTACTCCGACCACCTCGTGGTGATGCGCAACGGTGCCGTGGAGGCGGCCGGCAGCCCCGGCGAGATCATCACCTCCGAACTGCTGGCAGACGTCTTCAACCTGGACGCCGTCGTCATCGAGGACCCCGTCGTCGGCGGGCCGCTCATCGTCCCCTCCGCCCCGCCGGAGACCGGCGACCACCTAACTTCACCGTAAGAGAACAAGGAACACCACACCATGGCCACCACACCCTCTACCGCCGTCCGTGACATCGAGCTGCGTGAGCACCCGCGCCGCGACGCCACCGAGGACACCGAGCCCGCCGACGACTTCGGCGGCCGGCTAATCCAGGTCACCGTGACCGCCAACGAGCTCATCGCCCCGAACCTGCGTCGGCTCACCCTGGCCTCCCCGGACTTCCGCGAGCTCGAGCTCACCGGGCCCGACGAGTTCTTCGGCCTGCTCATGCCGCAGGACGGACGCGACTTCGAGTCCTTCGACACCGCCGGACGCAACATCCGCGCCGCCGTCGCCGACATCGAGGAGGACGTCCGGCCCGGTCTGCGCTGGTACACGGTGCGTCACCTGCGCCAGGACGCCGGCGAGATCGACGTGGACGTGGTCATGCACGACGACCACCCCGGCCCCGGCGCCACCTGGGTCAGCGAGGTCTCCCCGGGTGCGACCGCCGGGGTGTGGCTGTGCAACGCGATCTGGATCCGGCACGCCGAGCGCCCGCTCTTCGTCGCCGACCCCTCGGCCGTGCCGGCGTTGCTGACGATCCTGGAGTTCACCGCCGACCACCACCCGGACGACCTGCACCGCTACCACCTGGTTATCGTCGCCCACTCCCCCGAGGACCTGGAGGGCGGGATCGCCGAGGACTGGTCCGAGAAGGTCGCCTCGCTGCAGATCATCTACACCTCCCCCGGCATGGAGGCCGAGGCCGTGACCCGGCACCTGCACGAGGCCGCCTCGATCTCACACCCCTGCACCGCCGCCCAGTACGTGTGGGCCAGCGGGGAGGTCGGCATGACCAAGGCCGTGCGCGGTGTGGCCGTGGACGACTGGGGCGTGGACACCGCCTTCGTCGACTGGGTCGCCTACTGGATCGAGGGCAAGCCCCGGCCGTGACCACCCGGGTTTAGCGTGCGCCCCACACCTGATCGACCTCGTCGAACAGGGCCGAACCCTGCGGGCCGTGCAGGGCGAGCTGGGTGAACACCACCAGCAGCTCGCCGGTGGCCGGGTCCACCCGCCCCCACGTGCCGGCCGAGCCGGCCCACCCGTAGGAGCCGTCCGGGCGCACGCTGCCGCCGTAGCCCCAGCCCTGACCCTCCACATCGGTGAGGAAGAAGCCACCCATCGCCCGCTGGGCATCGTCGAGATGATCCGTCATCATCGCGCTGACCAGTTCCTTCGGCAGCACCCGCACCCCGTCGAGTTCCCCACCTCCGGCCAGCATCCGGGCGAAACGCACCCAGTCACCCACCGGGCCGATCAACGCGCCCGCCCCGTCCGGGAAGGACGGCGGTGCGGCGTGCACGCCGTCCGCAGCGTCCACCAGACGCACACCGTCCGCCGAGTCCACGTAGCGGGAGGCGAAACGTGGACGCCGCGCGGCGTCCACCCACCACGTCGTGTCGTCCATGCCCAGCGGCGTGAGTACGCGGGTGGCCGTCAATTCATCGAGTGAGGCCCCGCCGACGCGCTCGACAAACAGGCCCAGCAGCGTGGCCCCGGTGTTGTACGTCCACCCCTGCCCCGGCTGGTGCGCCAGGGGCATCGCCGCGGCGGCGGCGAGGTACTGCTCGCGCGACACCTCCCCGTGGTGGCCCTCCTGCAGGTCGGCGAACAGCCGGACGCTGTAGTCCGCCTCGAAGTCCGGAATGTAGCCCAGCCCACCGCGCAGGGTGAGCAGGTCCTCCACCGTGGCTTCACGGTCACTGGCGACCGTCTCGTTCAGATCACCGGTGGCCTCGACGAGCACGCGCGGCCCGGCGAGCTCCGGCAGCCAACGGGTCACCGGAGTGTCCAGGGCGAGCAGCCCCTCGGCGACGAAGGTCAGCACCACCGCCGCGATGACGGGTTTGCCCAGGGAGTCCCAGAAGAACAGGGTGTCCGGCGCCACCGGTGTGCCGGACGCCAGGTCCTGCACGCCCACGGCCAGCACGTTGTCCCCGGCCTCCCCGCCTACCCCGCCAGCAACGACACCGCCGGGCAGCCGGCCGTCCGCCACCCTCGCGCGCATCAGCGCGGCCACCGACTGTGCCGACTGTGCCGCCTGTCCAGAAGTGCTCATGTCAGGAGTGTGCCACAACCCCCAACTCCTCCAGCAGGCGCTCGCGCAGATCCCCGTCTGCACCTGCACCGTCCGTACTGTCCGTGCGCAGGTCAAGGCTGAGCTGCCCGTCGGTCAGCACCACCACCCGGTCGGCCAGGGCGATCGCCTCGTCCACGTCGTGGGTGATCATCAGCACCGACGGCCGGTGCCGGGCGACCAGGTCGCGCAGCAGACCGTGCATCCGGATCTTCGTCAACGCGTCCAACGCACCGAAGGGTTCGTCGGCCAGCAGCAGCTCCGGCTGGCGGACCAGGGCTCGGGCCAGTGCGGCGCGCTGCTGCTCGCCGCCGGAGAGCTCCACCGGCCAGGCGCGTTCCCGCCCTGCCAGGCCGACCTCCTCCAGGGCGTCGGCCACCGCCTTCTCGGTCGCCCGCCCGGCGGTACCGGTGGACGGCAACCCGAGGGACACGTTGTCGGCGATGCGCAGCCACGGCACCAGGCGTGAGTCCTGGAAGACCACCGACACCCGCTCCGGCACCGCGACGACCCCGTGACCGGCGACGTCGGCGTCCAGCCCGGCCAGGGCACGCAGCAACGTGGACTTGCCGGACCCGCTGCGTCCCAGCAAGGCCACGAACTCGCCCGGCGCGATTTCCAGGTCCACCCCGGCGAGCACGTCGCGGGCGCCGTCGAAACTGCGGTGCAGGTCACGGACACTCAGCTGATGGTTCGTCGCCATGTCAGCGCCCTCCCTCCGACAGTGCGGATGAGCGCGTCGGCGGCCACGCCGAGCACCGCGTAGACCACCAGGCCGACCACGATGATCTCGGTCTGCCCGTAGTTGGACGCCAACGTGATCATGTACCCCAGCCCGGAGGTGGTGTTCACCTGCTCCACCACGACCAGGGCCAGCAGCCCCGCGGTCACCCCGAAGCGCAGCCCCAGGATCACCCCGGGCAGCGCGCCAGGCAGGATCACCCGACGCAGGAACTCCACCCGGCCCAACTCCAGGGTACTGGCCAGTTCCACGAACCGCCGGTCGATGGAGCGCAGCCCGTCGAAGGTGTTCATGTACACCGGGATCAGGGTGGCCAGGGCGATGGTGGTGATCTTCATCTCCTCACCGATGCCGAACCACAGGATCAGCAGCGGCATGAGCGCCAGTGTGGGAATCGAGCGTTTGACCTGCACCGGACCGTCGATCAGCGACTCGCCCCAGCGGGACAGGCCCGCCAGCAGGGCCAGCGCCACACCGGCGGCCACGCCCGCGGCGATGCCGATGCCGGCGCGTGTCAGCGAGGCCACGAGCGACTCCTGCAGACGGCCGGACGCCACCAGCTCGCCGAACGCGCTCGCGACCTGCCAGGGTGCGGCGAGGATGCGCGGGTCGATCAGGCCCGTCGCCGAGCCGACGACCCACGCCGCCAGCAGGACGAGGACGCCGACGGAGCCGCGCGCCCGGCGCGTGGCCCGCCCGGGGCCGTAGCTGCGCCGCACCGGGCGCACGTCGGTGCCGGGTGACACGCGCGTCGGTGCGTCCTGCGCGGGTGTTGTCCCCGCCGGTGGCGCGGTGGTGGGTTCCAGTGTGGTGGTCATGACGACAACTCCTCGGGTTCGAACCGACGGTCGTAGAGGTCCTCGACGTCGATCTCGGGGTGGTCCTGCTCCTTGGACAGCAGGTCGGCGGTCTCCTGGTGTTCGGCGATGAGGTCGTCCCAGGTGTCCGGCACGGCGAACTCGCCCTGACGCTGCACCACGTAGTCGGCGTCCTGCTCCGACAGTCCCTCGTGGTCGACGAGGTAGGCCTGCGCGTACTCCTCGCGGTGGTCGTTGATCCACAGGTTGAGCTTGTTCCACACCTGCGCGTACTGCTTCAGCGCCGCGGTCTTCTTCTCGTCCTGCAGCGTCGACGTCGGCACGTAGAGGTGCCAGGGGTCGTCCGGCACGCCCGGGGCGATGGTGGACGCCCCGTCCTGCGCGTACTTCGCCAGGTAGGACCGCGCCTGCTCGATGCCCAGCGGGGCGACGTCCACCTCGCCCTTGGCGATCACGTTGACGAAGGTGTCGTCGGTGCTCTGCAGCTCCACGAGGTCCACGTCGTCCTTGCTCAGCCCGGCCTCCTGCAGCACGCGCAGCACCAGCGCGCCCTGCGCCTGACCCGGGCTGTAGGCGATACGTTTACCCTTCAGGTCCTTGATGTCGGCGACGTCCGCGCCGGGTGCCACCCCCAGCTCGTAGGTGGGGTGCTCCAGCGGGTCCACGGTGCGGCGCGCCGAGACGATGCGCACCGGTTCGTTGGTCCACGTGGCGAACAGCGGCGGGATGTCGGCGACCGCGCCCACGTCCAGCGCGTCGGCGCGGAAGGCCTCGAGCGTCTTCGGCCCGCCGTCGATGTTCGCCCACTCCGGGGTGAAGTCCAGCTCGTCGATCAGGCCGGACGCCTCCAGCGCCGTCTGCGTGCGCGGGTCGCCGATGCGCAGGACGGTGTCCTCGTCGACCTCGTCGGAGATCGCGGCGGTCTCGTCGTAGTCGGCGTCCCCGGTACTGTCCGACACCGCGTTGCAGCCGCTGACCGCCAGAGCGCCCGACGCGACCACCGCGGTGAGGGTGGTCAGCGTGGTGCGGCTGGTGCTCCGCCTCATGCGCTTTTCACCTCTGCGTCCTGTTTCTCCTGCGCCTTCTCTGCGAGCGCCGGCCCGTGGTTCGTCACGGCGAAACCACGCCGACGCACCGCCGGGATCACACCCTCGCCCACGTGGTAGGTCTCCTCCAGGTGCGGGTAACCCGACAACACGAACTCGGTGACCCCCTCACGCTGGTACTCCACGACCAGGTCGGCGACCTCCTCGTAGGAACCCACCAGCGCCGTCCCCGCCCCGCCGCGCACCAGGCCCACACCGGTCCACAGGCCCGGGTGGATCTGCAGCGCGCGCACGTCGTCACCGCGGTGGAAGGACGCCCCGCGCCCGTGCAGTTCGGCGATGCGCCGCTGGCTCTCCGACTCCGAGGACGCGATGGCCTCCTGCGCGGCGCGCACATCCTCCTCCGAGACGTGGGTGAGCAGCTGTGCTGCAGCGTCCCACGCCTGCTCAGAGGTTTCCCGGGCGATCACGTGGACGCGCAGCCCGCCCCGGGCGTCCGGCACGGCGCGCAGCTTCTCGCCCACCTCGGCAGGACGTTCACCCCAGGTCAAATACGTGTCGGCATGCTCGGCGGCGACCTGCAGCGCCTCCGGGGAGGACCCGGAGAAGTACACCGGCGGCACCGTCGCCGGACGCACCGGCAGGCGTGCGCCGCGCACGTCGACGTGGCGTCCCACGTAGTCGATCTGCTCCTCGCTGATCCACAGCTGCTTCCACACCTCGAGGTACTCGGCGGTTCGCTCGTAGCGCTGCGCCTTGTCCAGGCGGTCACCGCTGGCGGCCAGCTGCACCGGCTCACCACCGGTGACGACGTTGAGGTTCAACCGGTCGCCGGACAACCGCTGGAAGGTGGCCACCGACTGCGCCTCCTTCAACGCCGACGCCAGCCCCGGACGCACCGCGACCAGGAACTTCAGCCGCTCGGTCACACCCAGCAGGCTGGTGGCGATCAGCCACGGGTCCTCACACCACAGGCCCACCGGGATCAGCACACTGTCGAGGCCGTTCTGCTCGGCGGCCAGCGCCAGCTGGCTGAGGTAACGGGTGTCGACCGGGCGGTCGGGCAGACCGTCGCGGCCGTTGGCGGCGACGCGTCCACCGGGGCCGCCGCCGACCACGTAGCGGGAGTCGACGAAAGGCGGCAGGTACCAGTGGAAGGTCAGTTCGGGTTCACGGACAGGTTCATCGTGTGTTGGCATGGCCCGAGTGAACCACTCTGTCTACTCCACACCCCAGGCTTCCGCTCCCCTTGAACCGAATGAACCGAATGAGGGGCCAAGATCGAGCTTGGGATGTTTGAATCCACCGGTTCAAACATCCCACGCTCGATCTTGGCCCCTGCGCCGCCCGTGCTGGCGCCTGTCTCCTCAAAGTGCGAGCCCAACAACCACTGCCCGAGTGAGTTCGGGCACCCGTGTTCGGTCCTAGTGAACGTTCGGTTCAAGCGAACAACCGTATAAGTTGTAGAGCATGGACGCGACTCAGTTGGACGTCGACAGGATTCTGCGCCGGCTACGCGACAACACCAGCCTTGCTGTCAGCCCGGTGGAAGGCACCGGGCAACCGTCCGTCCCGGACCCGGTCGCGCAGGAGCGCCTCAAGGCCGTTGATGATCTCCGAGCTATCCACTTCTCCTCCCCACGTCCCCTACCGATCTGAGGTCCGGAGCTTTTCGATGACCCGAGCCAAGAACTCCTCGACCATCGCATCGGCGAAGAATCCGACCCTCTGTCGCAGACTCTCGCTCACCGTAGGGTGCAGCTCCCGGAGATACACACCGAGCTGACGGCCCGTACCGGTTACGGCGACGAGGTCGAACTCCGCGGTGTCGTCGCCCCGACGGCAAATCAGTGCGGACCAGATAACGAAGAGCGAGTGGGGGGACTTCGTACTCACGGTCAGGCTCGTGGCCATGTCATCGCCGATGGCCCGGTACCACTCTGGGATCCCCGGGGGCGTACCGAACACTTGCCCTTGGACCAGGAATGGAAGCCCGAGCTTGTCGACGTGCATGTCAATGCGGGTCCGTAGTGCCTCGCCAAGAAGTTCCTTGAGACGCTCCGCAGCATCAGCCACCTCTGCCGGGAGTACGCCTTCCGCAAGTAGTGACGATAGCTGGTCGGAGGCAGACTCCCCCTGCGGCACCGAGAGTTCGTCGATGATCACGTTGACGGTGTCAGTCGCCCGCTCAGCGATGAACCGCATGAGGGAATGGTGATGTCCTTTATCCGCGGCCTCGAGGGCGTCGAGGTAGCCCGTCCGCTGATCCTGGTAGATCACCAGGGGAACCCCTGGTGAGCGATAGAGGTACACACTTGCCAAGGCACGCGCCACCCTCCCGTTCCCGTCGGCGAACGGGTGGATGCAGACGAAACCGTAATGGGCGTAAGCGGCCTGGGTGACGGGGTGAGCATTCGCGAAGCTCTCAGACCGAAGCTCATCGATCAGCCGCTCCATTTCTGGGGCGGTGTCCTCTGGTGAGGCGTAGGCGTGGACAGTATTATCTGAGCGGGTCGGACTGTTGGCGTGCGCCTTGTACTCACCTTTCGGTAGAGCCTGTTCCTGCTTGATCAATGCGCCTTCGACAGGAACGTAGACTGTGTGGGTCTGCTGACTGCGAAGCATGGTCTCATGGAGTTCACGGATGAAGTGACTGGTCACCGGACGCTTCCCGGTCATCCGGTCCAGAATCAGCTCGAACCCGGCGAGAGTGTCCTCGAAAGCAGGCCTGACATGCGGGCCTCTGTTCGCCATCGCTTGTTCCCAAGACCCCGCCTTCTCTGCCACCGTCCTGGTGAAACCGCGATCCGTGGCGAAAATCCCCTCTATGGCGTTCGTGTCGACAGCGGCGGCTCTCCGGGCCGTCTCAAGCGCCTTGTCGAGCACGTCCTGCGAAACATCGGTCTTCAGCTGGTCGAAACGTGTCGTCGCCCGGTCAAGGTCCCTGTACGAGCCCCCCGCGGCGCTCCACTTCCCGAAGGAAGGGAATGGTGTGTACTCGGCGCGGGTAGTCTCTGACATATCGACTAGAGTAGCCGGATCGCGCACTCCCCCGTTCAGCCGCGCCCGGCCCCCGCCCCAGCCC